>NZ_JABFMQ010000003.1:0-122997 GCF_013359625.1 Herbaspirillum sp. C9C3 | reverse complement strand
AGGCAGCAGCCAAGAAGGTTGCAGCACCGAAGGCAGCAGCCAAGAAGGTTGCAGCGCCGAAGGCAGCCGCCAAGAAGGTTGCAGCACCGAAGGCAGCCGCCGCCAAGAAGGTTGCAGCACCGAAGGCCGCTCCCAAGGCAGCCGCCAAGAAGGTAGCCGCTCCGAAGGCCGCAGCGCCCAAGGCAGCTGCAGCACCGAAGGCAGCCGCCAAGAAGGCCGCCGCTCCGAAGAAGGCAGCCGCCAAGCCGGCAGCCGCAGCACCGGCCGCCAAGACCGTGCTGAACCCGGCCGCTGCATGGCCGTTCCCGACCGGCGCTGGCCGTCCGTAAGATCGGCGCGCGTCTAGTCTGATCCCCTCAGACTGAAGGCCGCTGTATGGCATTGCGCCATGCAGCGGTTTTTTTATGCCCGGCCGATCCGCTGCCACGGCGCTCACTCTGCGCCGGTGATGGCGATTTGATGCGCTGGATTGCTCTGGCAATTCGTCGCAATGGCACAATATATGAAAGCTCGGGTATGCTCGCACGCGGCGCCCCGGTTTGTCTGCGCACTACGGCAGCGCGTGATGCAAGATGCCGCTGGCGATTGCGCCGCCGCTGCTTGCCCTCTAGTATGTGCCCTGCCTCTCACTGATGGAGATCCCTGTGCTGCTTAGTATTTTCACGATGATCGTCAACGCCGTCGCCAGCATCCTGGCCGGTGTCATGCTGCTGCGTTTCTGGATGCAGGTGGTGCGCGTGCGTCCGCCGCAACCGGTGGGACAGTTCGTCTACCAGCTCTCGGACTGGCTGGTGCGTCCGCTGCGACGGGTGATGCCGGGCGGCGGTTACGACTGGGCCAGCCTGGTGGGGGCCTTCCTCATCGTGCTGCTGTCCATCATCGCCATCCTGGGCCTGCAGTCGGGCTTCGACTTCAAACTCATCTTCCTGGTAGCGCTGGAGCGCTTCTTTGAATGGATCTGCTATGGCTTCATGGCCACGCTGATCATCGAGGCCGTCTTCAGTTGGGTCAACCCGCACGCGCCGCTGGCGCCCTTCGTGGGCGCCCTGAACGATCCCCTGCTGCGTCCGCTGCGCCGAATCATCCCGCCGCTCGGAGGCGTCGACCTGTCCCCCCTGGTGCTGCTGATCCTGTTGCAGATCGCGGTGCGGGTGGTCAGCGGCCTGCTCTTCGGGATGTTCTGAGCGCACTGCCGGGGCTTCTCCCCACACGCAAAAAGAGCCGGACATCGTCCGGCTCTTTTGCTGTCTGCCTGCTCTTCTGCGGTCAGCGCTTCTGCCTGGCCGACCATTGCTCCAGCGCCTGCATGGTGTTCTCCACATGCTTCTCCGGATTCATGTCGGTGTACTCGTAGAGGATCGCATGGTCCGGCGTGATGACGTAGGAGGTGCGGCTGGCATAGCCGGTCACCTTGAGGAACTGGGCGTCATAAGCCTTCATGATCTTCTTGTCGACATCGGCAGCCACGGCGAACTTGCTGCGGCATTCACTGACGGAGAACTTGTTGAGGGTCTCGATATTGTCGCCCGACACGCCGATGACGGTTGCCCCCAGGGCCTTGTAGCGGTCCACGGCCTCGGCGAAGAGATGGGCTTCGATGGTGCAGCCGGAGGTGAAGGCGGCCGGGTAGAAGTACAGCACCACCGGACCTTTCTTGAGCGCCTCCGAGAGCGTGAAGGTCGAGACCTGTCCGCCCAGTGAACTCGGGGCCGAGAACTCGGGCGCCTTGTCCCCGGGTTTGAGTGCCGCCAGCGCGGCCTGCGAACACAGGGCCACCCCCACCAGCAGGGAGGCACCGCACCAGCGGCGCAGGCGGGCGGCAGCACCGGCAGTCATGGCAAACGAGGAAGGGCTCAGCATGGTCGATCTCCTTGGTGGGTCATGCTGCCGGCCTCACGCAGTGTCGTGCCGGCAGGCAGGCACATCAGCCGAAACGATAACCGAAGGCCTGGTGGAAGCGCTCCTCGATCTCGGCCCTGGACGGTGCGTGGTTCTGCGGTCCCTGCGAAGCGATCTTGATGGAGCCCATCAGGCTGGCCAGGCGTCCCGTGGTTTCCCAGTCGTAGCCTTCGGTCAGGCCGAACAGCATGCCGGCGCGGAAGGCATCGCCGCAACCGGTCGGATCGGCGATCCGGTCGGCCGGTACGCAGGGGATGGCATATTGCTTGCCGTCCACGAAGATGTCCGCACCCAGTTCACCGCGCGTGACCACCAGGGCCGTGACGCGCTCGGCGATCTGTGCCAGCGACAGTCCGGTGCGCGCAGTCAGCAGCTCGGCTTCGTAATCGTTGACGGCCACGTGGGTGGCCAGGTCGATGAAGTTCTTGAGGTCGTTGCCATCGAACATCGGCATGCCCTGGCCCGGATCGAAGATCAGCGGGATGTTCAGCTCGGCGGCCTGCTGGGCATGCTGCAGCATGCCGTCGCGGCCATCCGGGGCGACGATGGCGAACTTGACCGGGCCGGCATCGGCCACCTTGTTCTCGTGCGACCAGGTCATGGCGCCGGGGTGGAAGGCGGTGATCTGGTTGCTGTCGGCATCGGTGGTGATGAAGCACTGGGCCGTGAAGGAAGACTCGATCTGGCGCACGCATTGCGTGGAGATGCCCAGCGCCGCAAAGCGCTCCATGTAGGGCGCGCTGTCCAGGCCAACAGTGGCCATCACGATGGGCTCACCGCCCAGCAGCTTGAGGTTGTAGGCGATGTTGCCGGCACAGCCGCCGAATTCGCGGCGCATGGTCGGCACCAGGAAAGAGACGTTGACCTTGTGCAACTGGTCGGCCAGCAGGGCTTCGGCGAAGCGGCCCTCGTACTGCATGATGTTGTCGTAAGCGAGGGAACCGCAGATCAGGGAGCTCATGGGGTGGTCGGGACTTGTGAGTGAATGATGCCGCATTGTAGAAGAAAAGCGGCGTGCAGTCCGAACCTGACGCAAGTCGTTTCGTGTTCAGGCAGGGCGGTGACGATCAGGGATAGAAGAGATAGATGCGATAGCCCGAGACCAGCGCTTCCTTGAGCTCGAAGTTGATCCTGATCTGCTGTTCGCTCTCGGGGCCGATGCCGCTGTCGGCCTGGCTCGGGTCGGCCAGATAGTCACGCGGACGGAAGACGCGGCGCACCACGGCCTTTTCGTCGTCATTGTTGAGCGTGAGCTCGATATGCGGCCAGGCCTGGGCGCTGATGCCGCGATTGCGCATCACCAGCGAGAGCGCATACACGTTCTGGTTGGGCGGCACCACCTGCAGTTCGTTGGATTCCAGCGAGAGCCGGTCGATCTCGGTGGGCAGGCCGACGGTGCAATGCAAGGCCACGCACATGCCGTTGAGCATGGGGCGCAGTTGCGGCACCGCTGCGGCCAGCGGATTGCGCCAGTAATAAAGCGATTGCAGCAGCAGCACCGGCACCATCACGCCGGCCAGCACCATCATCACCATCTTCATGACCTGGCTGATGCGCGCGCGGCGCTCAGCGCGCCTGACGAAGCCGGGCTCGGCGGCGGGCTCGTGGTCTTGCGCGTCGTCCTGTTCCTGCCCTGACGGTTCGTCAAGGGCGGAGAATGCCTCCTCGGACTGCGCCACCTCGTGCAACACGGGTTCATCATCGATGCGGAAGACGGCGGCCACCTCGGGCGGCGCGACAATCTCTTCGGCGTCGGCAGACGAGCGGCGCAGCAGGGCGCCGCTGTCCGGGGCTGGCTCGGGCGGTGTCGTCGGGCGGGCGGTCTGCTCATCCGCGGGGATCTCTGCGGCCGGCGCGGCAGGCTTGAAGCTTGCTCCCAGGTCGGGAAGGTAGCCAGGGCTGGCGGGCGAGCGGAAGACCTTGGGCTCGGCGATGACCGGGATGGCCGCAGGCGCGGCCGCCAAGGGAGCGACGGGCGCAGTGGGCTGTGCAGCAGGAACGTTCACCTCTGGAACGGACGTCTGCGCGGCGGGCGCGACAGGAACCGGCTGCGCGGCAAGCGGCGCGCCAGATTGTTCATAGGGGCTGTTGGCGGGGCCACTGGGGGCTGCCGCCGGTGCGGGGGGCGATGGGGGCGGCGTGCTCATGCCGGCCTGGGCCTTGCTGCCCGGCGCCGGCTGGTAATGACCGTCGGCCACGCTGGCCTCGACCAGGAATTCGTTACCGTTGAAGACCTGGCGGCAGTTGCCGCAGCGGACCAGTCCGCCGCGCAGTTTGAGCTGGTCGCTGGCGACCCTGAAGATGGTCAGGCAGTGCGGACACTGGGTCGCCAGCGCCATGGATTACTCCGGCAGGCGGCCCGCCAGGGCCACCCAGCCTTCATGTTCAGCCCACACGGTCAGGGCGATGTAGGGAGCATAGGTGGCGATGACTTCCTGCGCCTGGCGATCCAGCACGCCCGACAGCACCAGCGAGCCACCGGCGCGCACGCGGCCAGCCAGCATAGGCGCCATCAGTTGCAGGGGACCGGCCAGGATGTTGGCCACCACCATGTCGAAGCGTTCCCCTTCCGGATGGGCTTCGGCGAAGGGTTCGGGCTGGTAATAAGCGGCGCTGCAATGATTGCGGGCGGTATTGTGCTGGGCCGACTCCAGCGCCTGCGGATCGATGTCCACCCCGATCACCTGGGGTACGCCGATCTTGGCGGCGACCAGCGCCAGGATGCCCGAGCCGCAGCCGTAGTCCAGCAGGGTGCGGGCTTGCGTGGCATTGGCTTCCAGCCACTCCATGCAAAGCCGCGTGGTCGGATGGCTGCCGGTGCCAAAGGCCAGGCCCGGATCCAGTTCCAGCACCAGGGCATCCGGATCGGCGGGGGCTTCGTGCCAGCTGGGCACGACCCAGATACGCTGGCCGATGTGGATGGGCTCGAACTGGGATTGCGTCAGGCGCACCCAGTCCTGCTCTTCCACGCTGCGGGTGGCAAAGGGCAGGGCATAGTCCAGGCCGATGGCCTTGGCCGCATCCATGACGATGGTGGCGTGGTCGGCATCCTTGCCGGCCAAGGCCACCACGCGGCTGCGATCCCAGGCGGCCGTTTCCGGCTCCATGCCGGGTTCGCCGAAGAGCGGACGCTCGGCGTCCGTCCCTTCATCGGCATCTTCCACCGACACCGACAGGGCGCCAGAGTCCATCAGGGCGTCGGACAATGCCTCCGCCTGTTCGCGCGCCACTTCGATGACGATTTCTACCCAAGCCATGCTTGCCTCTACCTTTGCCTTTGCTCTTGCGTTGCGTTGTTGCTGATGTGCTGCGATTTACTTCTTGAGGGACTTGTCCGCTTCCGGCGCCGTCGGGCGTTCCGACAACTTATGTTCCAGATAATGGATATTGGTTCCGCCTTCGAAGAAACGCGCATCGACCATCAGTTCGCGGTGCAGCGGGATGTTGGTCGAAATGCCTTCCACCACCATTTCCGACAGCGCGATCTGCATGCGGCGGATGGCCTGTTCGCGGGTGGCGCCATAGGCGATCACCTTGCCGACCATGGAGTCATAGTTGGGCGGCACGAAATAACCTGAATAGGCATGCGAATCCACGCGGATGCCAGGACCACCGGGCACGTGCCACGCCGTGATGCGGCCCGGCGAGGGGATGAACTTGAACGGATCCTCGGCGTTGATGCGGCACTCGATGGCATGCCCCTTCAGTTCGATTTCGCGCTGGCGGTAACGCAGTTTTTCGCCGGCGGCAATGCGGATCTGTTCCTGCACGATGTCCACACCGGTGATCATCTCGGTCACCGGGTGTTCCACCTGCACGCGGGTGTTCATCTCGATGAAGTAGAACTCTTCATTTTCATACAGGAACTCGAAGGTACCAGCGCCACGATAGTTCATCTTGCGGCAGGCTTCGGCGCAGCGTTCGCCGATCTTCTCGATGATCTTGCGCGGGATGCCCGGTGCCGGAGCCTCCTCGATCACCTTCTGGTGGCGGCGCTGCATGGAGCAGTCGCGCTCGCCCAGCCAGATGGCTTGCTTGTGCTCGTCGGCCAGGATCTGGATTTCCACGTGGCGCGGATTTTCCAGATACTTCTCCATATAGACTTCCGGATTGCCGAAGGCGGCACCGGCTTCGGTCTTGGTCATGGTCACGGCATTGATCAGCGCGGCTTCGGTATGCACCACGCGCATGCCACGACCGCCGCCGCCGCCGGCAGCCTTGATGATGACCGGATAGCCGATCTTGCGGGCGATCTGGACGATTTCCTTGGGATTGTCCGGCAGTGCCCCTTCCGAACCCGGCACGCAGGGCACGCCGGCACGGATCATGGCCTGCTTGGCCGAGACCTTGTCGCCCATCATGCGGATGTTTTCCGCGCGCGGACCGATGAAGACGAAGCCGGACTGTTCCACGCGCTCGGCGAAATCGGCGTTTTCCGAGAGGAAGCCGTAGCCGGGGTGGATCGCCTGGGCGTCCGTGACTTCAGCGGCGCTGATGATGGCCGGCATGTTCAGGTAGGACAGGGCCGACGGGGCCGGGCCGATGCAGACCGACTCATCGGCCAGCTTCACGTACTTGGCCTCGCGGTCGGCCTCGGAGTGCACGACCACGGTCTTGATGCCCAGTTCGCGGCAGGCGCGCTGGATACGCAGGGCAATTTCGCCACGGTTGGCGATGAGGATTTTTTCAAACATAACAGGAATGAGGCGTCGCCAGGTTCAAGCGTTATAGGTTCCGGAGCCGGGCCGCGGCAGCCGGCATGTGCCGCGCGGCGGCCGTTGCTGCCAGGCCAGGGACTGCTGTGGCGGGAATCAGCCCAGCACGAACAGCGGTTGGCCGAACTCGACGGCCTGGCCGTTTTCCACCAGGATCTGCTTGACCACGCCACCCTTGTCGGCGTCGATTTCGTTGAGCAGCTTCATGGCTTCGATGATGCACAGGGTATCGCCTTCCTTGACTTCCTTGCCCACTTCGACGAAAGCCGGTGCGCCCGGTGCCGAGGAACGGTAGAAGGTGCCGACCATGGGCGACTTGACGATATGGCCTTCCGGCACGGCCGGGGCCGCCGGTGCGGCAGCGGGGGCCGCAGCAGGCGCGGCAGCGGCCACGGGGGCGACGGCCGGCGCGTAGGCCTGCTGTTGCGGCACCATCACCACCTGGTTCTGGGCATTCGGGGAAGACTTGACGATGCGGACCTTGCTTTCACCTTCGGTGACTTCCAGCTCTTCGATGGCCGATTCAGCAACCAGGTCGATGAGCGTCTTGAGTTTTCGTAAATCCATTTGAATCCCTCGGAATGTAGATAAGTAGTGTTAACGAAGCGCCGGCGCTCTGTCGCGTCCGGCGGGTTCAGTCTGGGTCTTGCAGTACGTGAAGCGATCCGTTCGAAGCGGGGGCAGCCCGCCGTCAGGATTGACGCAGCCAGTAGTCGACGGCCATGCGATAACCGTCCACCCCGAAGCCGCACAGGACTGCCCGGGCGATGCCGGACAGGTAGGAAAAATGCCGGAACTCCTCGCGCTGGTGCACATTGGAGATATGCAGTTCCACGAAGGGAATGGCCACGCCGGCCAGCGCATCGCGCAGGGCCACGCTGGTATGCGTGAGTCCGCCCGGGTTGATGATGATGCCATCGACCCCCTCCAGGCGCGCCTGGTGGATGCGGTCGATCAGGGCGCCTTCGTGATTGCTCTGGAAGCTCGCCAGGTGCGCCCCGGCGGCGCGGGCCTGTTCTTGGGCACGCTGTTCGATATCGGCCAGCGTGGTCGATCCGTAGACTTCCGGCTCCCGGGTTCCGAGCAGATTGAGGTTCGGACCATTGAGCAGGAGTAGCTGTTTTGCCATGGAGATTAAGCTCCGTTTGACGACGATGCGCGCATTTTGCCGTCAAATACCATCATTTGGCAAGAAAAACTTTCTTTTCACGGATTTGCGTTTGGCACGGCGGCCAGGTGGCCTCGCAGGTGACTCCAGGATCAGAGCTGTGCCAGGTCGGCGCGCAGTTCATCGAACTTGATGCGGCCCAGGTAGACCTTCTTGACGTTGCCGTCCTTGCCCACCAGAGCAGTGAACGGAAGACCGCCCGCCTGATTGCCGAATTGCCGCAGCAAATCGGTGGCGCCGGTTCCGGCAACGAAGAGAGGATAGCGGATTTGGTACTTTTGCGCAAACTTGGCGATATTTTCCTGACTATCGACGCCAATTCCGAGAATTTGCACCGGCGCGATTTCCTGCTGCAAGGCCGTCAGCTCCGGCATTTCTTCCACGCAGGGGCCGCACCAGGTGGCCCAGAAGTTCACGATCAGGGGCTTGCCCTTGTACTGCGCCAGCGACTGCGTCTGCCCGCTGGCATCCGGCATCGATTGCGACAACAGCGTGTTGAGCGCCTGGGTCTCCGGCGAGACGGGCGGGTTGGTGCGATGGCTGACATAGACGCCAACGCCCACGCAAACGGCCGCAACTACGGCCAACAGGATGATATTTTTCAGCTTCGTCATGAGTCAGTCCTCGGAGGGGGCGTCGATCAGATTGGCCAGCGCAGCCGCATCGCCGCGCTCGGGGCGTTTGCCGGGCGCCGCACGGAGGCTGCCGCGCAGATCGTCTTGGTCATACAGGGCCAGATGGGCCAGTTCGGGGTCGGCGCCGCGCTGGGGCAGCAGGAAGCTCAGGGTCTCCACGGCCTGGCCGGTGCGGAAGTGGCTGGTCTCTCCGACCTCGAAGTTCACATTCTTGTTCAGCAGGAAGATCTCGACATCCTTGGCACTGGGGGAGAACAGCTGCAAGTGGATGTCAGAATGTTCACCTGCCGTGCCATTCCACACCGCGCCGGTAATATAAGGATTGAACTGTTGCAGGTCCTGCATCAGTTGCAGGGCCACCTGGCGCAGGTGCAAGAGGCGCGCCGGTTGCGTGTCGGCAAAGAAGAGTTCGTTGTAGATGCGCACTTCTTCTTCGATCTGCTCGTTATCCGGCATGATCTCGCCGCGCACCTTCTGGTTGCCCAGGATCTGTCTGGCGGCCTTGCGCTTGGCGCTGCCGTAGTCGGCACCGTCTTCGGCGATCATGCGAGCGGCGGCCGCGGCGATTTCGGCGCGCAGCTGCTCGGTAGGGGAAGTGAATTCGAATTCAGACATGGCCGACATCATACTCGTTAGCGGGTGCACCCGCCGCCTCAGGTAAAATCGCGGGATTACACCCCAAGATTCGCTATGCACATACACATCCTCGGCATCTGCGGCACCTTCATGGGCGGCCTGGCCGTGCTGGCCAAAGAGGCTGGCCATACCGTGACCGGCTGCGACGCCAACGTCTATCCCCCGATGAGCACCCAGCTGGAAGCCCAGGGCATCACCCTGACCCAGGGTTTCGAGCCGTCCCAGGTGGACATCCAGCCTGATCTGTTCGTGATCGGCAATGTCGTCTCGCGCGGCAACCCGCTGATGGAAGAGATCCTCAACCGCGGCCTGCCCTACGTCTCCGGTCCACAATGGATGGGCGAGAACATCCTGCAGAACAAATGGGTCCTGTCGGTGGCCGGCACGCATGGCAAGACCACTACCTCGGCCATGCTGGCCTGGGTGCTGGAGCACGCGGGTTACCAGCCCGGCTTCCTGATCGGCGGGGTGCCGATGAACTTCGGCATCTCGGCACGCCTGGGCAGCGATGGTCACGGTGGACCTTCACCCTTCTTCGTCATCGAGGCCGACGAGTACGACACCGCCTTCTTCGACAAGCGCAGCAAGTTCGTGCACTACCGCAGCCGCACCGCCGTGCTCAACAACCTGGAATACGATCACGCCGACATCTTCCCCGATCTGGCCGCCATCGAGACGCAATTCCACCATCTGGTACGTACCGTGCCCGGGATCGGCCGGGTCATCGTCAATGGCCGTGAAGCCGCGTTGCAGCGCGTGCTGGCGCGCGGCTGCTGGAGCGAACGTGAAGATTTTGGCGTGGCCGCAGGCCAGCCCGGCTGGTCGCTGCAGACCCACGACGATGGCCGTTTCGAGGTCTTCTTCGAAGGCCAGTCACAAGGCACGGTGGACTGGTCGCTGACCGGTGAACATAACCGCATGAACGCCATCGCCGCCATCGCCGCTGCCCGTCACGTGGGCGTACCGGCGGCCCAGGCCATCGCGGCCCTGGGCGCGTTCCAGAATGTCAAGCGGCGCATGGAGCTGCGCGGCAGCGCCAACGGCGTGGCCGTGTATGACGATTTCGCCCATCATCCGACCGCGATTGCCACCACCGTGGCCGGTCTGCGCAAGAAGGTCGGCGCGGCCCGCATCCTGGCGGTGCTGGAGCCGCGTTCCAACACCATGAAGCTGGGCACGATGAAAGAGGCCCTGCCGGGCAGCCTGGTGGATGCTGACCTGGTCTTCGGTTTCGGCGCCCGGTCCGGGCGCGATGCGCTGGGTTGGGATCTGGCCGAGGCGCTGGCGCCGTTGGGGCAGAAAGCCTCTGCCTTCGACGATCTGGATGCGCTGGTGCAAGCCGTCAAGGCCGCCGCGCAGCCGGGTGACCACGTGCTGGTGATGAGCAATGGCGGCTTCGGCGGTGTGCACCAGAAACTGCTGGACGCGCTGGCATGATCCTGTACCTGCACGGCTTTCGTTCCTCGCCGCAGTCCTTCAAGGCGCGTGTGATGGGGCAGCGCATGGCCGCGCTGGGATTGCAGGACCACTACGTTTGCCCGCAACTGCCGGCGTCACCGGCCGGTGCCATCGCCCTGGCCGGCGCGCTGGTGGCCGGCGTGGACCCGGCGCGGCTGACCGTGGTCGGCTCTTCCCTGGGCGGCTATTACGCCACCTGGCTGGCCGAGCATACCGGCTGCCGGGCGGTGCTGGTCAACCCGGCGGTCAAGCCGCCGCGCGACCTGGAATCCTATGTCGGCGTGAGCACGCAATATCACTCCGACGAGCCCTTCGAATTCAAGCGCGAGTACATCGCCGAGCTGCTGGCTCTGGCCGTACCGGCGATCACCCGTCCCCAGCGATATTTCCTGCTGGCCGCCACCGGCGACGAAGTGCTGGACTGGCGCGAGATGGTGGCCCATTACCCCGGTGCCCGCCAGACCGTCATCGAGGGCAGCGATCACGGCATGGCCGAGTTTGCTGACCATCTCGACGAGGTGCTGGCCTTCTGCGGTGTGGATGTGTCCGGCAAGGCGGTGCGTTGATGCCGCATGCCGTGCGCAAGGCGCGCTGGATGGCGCATCCGCAGGCATTGGCGGGGCTGTTGGCCGCCGATGGCGAGCTGATGCGGCGCACCCGGTCCTGGTTGGCGGACCCGGGTTCCATGACCCTGAAACTCAGGAAACGGACAGAAAGCTTCAGTGTGCGCCTGCTGCGTCAGCGTCCGGGCCGCATCCTGGCCGATGAGCATGAAGCCTTGTGCATATCGCCCCGCAGCCGCGTGGTGGAGCGCGATGTGATCTTGCTGGGTGACGGGCAGCCGCTGGTGTTCGGGCACACGATCCTGTCCACCGGCTCGGTCAAGTCCGACTGGCCTTTTTTCAGCAAGCTGGGTACCACCCCGCTGGGCGCCAACTTGTTCTTTGATCCGCTGGTCGGGCGCAGTCCCATCCAGTATGCTCGGCTGTGCGCCGGCCATCCGCTGATGCGTCGCATTGCGCAGGCCCTGCCCGAGACCGAATTGCCGACCACCTTGCTCGCGCGCCGCTCCCTGTTTACCCGGCGCGGCGGCGTACTGATGGTCACCGATGTTTTCCTGCCGGCCCTGGAAGTGCTGATGCGTCCTCGGCCGGCCCACGTAGCGATTGAAAAGCGATAGAAGCAGATGAATTTATTGTTCGAAGAATCCGGCGACTTCAAGGCCGGCTCCATCATGACCCAGCAGGGCGAGTCCTACCAGGTCGAGATGGCCTCCGGCAAGCGCGCCAAGGTCAAGTCGCGCGATGCACTGCTGCAATTCGCTGCCCCTTCCCCGGCCGAGCTGATGCAGCAGGCCCAGGCCATCGCCGAGGAAGTCGACCTGGATTTCCTCTGGGAAGTGGCCGGCGAAGAAGAGTTCGGCTTCACCGATCTGGCCGCCGAGTACTTTGGTCATGCCCCGCTGCCGCCGGAAGCGGCCGGCTTGCTGCTGTGCCTGCATCGCGCGCCGATCTATTTCTACAAGAAGGGGCGTGGCCGCTACAAGGCCGCCCCGCAAGCCTCGTTGCAGGCCGCGCTGGCCGGGCTGGAAAAGAAGAAGCAGCAACTGGCCGCACAAGCCGTGTATGTGGAAGAACTCAAGGCGCACAAGCTACCCGAAGCTTTCCGCCCCATCGCCCTGCAACTGCTCTTCAAGCCGGACAAGAACGGCATCGAATTCAAGGCCCTGGACGCCGCCGCCAAGGAATTGCAGACCACCCCGCAACGCCTGATGCTGGCCGCCGGTGGGGTGGCCTCGCCCAAGGATCTGCATTACGCGCGCTTCCTCTACGAATTCTTCCCGCGTGGCACCGGTTTTCCGGCCATCGAGATTCCCCCCGCTACCACCGATCTGCCACTGGCTGACGTGCAGGCTTTCTCCATCGATGACGTGACCACTACCGAAATCGATGACGCGCTGTCGGTCACCCGCCTGCCGGATGGCAAGCTGCGCGTGGGCATCCACATTGCCGCCCCCGGCCTGGCCATCAAGCGCGGCGACGCCATCGATGCGCTTGCGCGCGCGCGCATGTCCACCGTCTACATGCCGGGCGAAAAGATCACCATGCTGCCCGACGACCTGGTGGCCGCCTATACGCTCGATGCCGGCGCCGCCCGTCCGGCCTTGTCGCTGTACGCCACGCTGGATGCGGCCAACTGGGAAGTGCTGGCCACCGAGACCCGCGCCGAGCGGGTGCCGATCGCCGCCAACCTGCGCCACAACGACCTCGACGAGCTGGTCACCGAGGAAGCCCTGGCCGAAAATCGCGGCGAGTATCCGCACAAGGACGAGATCGCCCTGCTGTGGCAGTGGGTGCAACTGCTGGAACAGGGGCGCATGGCCAAGCGCGAGAGTTTCGGGCTGCGTCCGGAACAGAACAACCGCGTCGACTTCAACTTCTACGTCGAGAACGATGTGGTGAGCATCGTGCGCCGCCGCCGTGGCGCGCCGCTCGACAAGATCGTGGCCGAGCTGATGATCTTTGCCAACAGCACCTGGGGCAAGCTCATGGCCGATCATGGCGTCCCCGGCATCTACCGCGCGCAAGGCGGCGGGGCAGGCGGCTGGGCGGCCAAGATGCAGGTGCGCATGGTCACGCACGCTGCGCCTCACCAGGGACTGGGTGTGGACCAATATGCGTGGAGCACATCGCCCCTGCGCCGCTATACCGACCTGGTCAACCAGTGGCAGATCCTGGCCTGCATCGAACATGGCGTGACCGCGCCGCTGGTGGCGCCCTTCAAGCCGCGTGATGCCGATCTGTTCGCCATCGTCTCGGGCTTCGATGCGGCGTATTCCGGTTATGCCGATTTCCAGTCCACCATGGAACGCTACTGGTGTCTGCGCTGGCTGGCCCAGGAAAATGCCCGTACCGTGGAAGCGGTGGTGTTGAAGGATGAAATCCTGCGCCTGGTCGAGATTCCGCTGGTGCTGCGCATGCCCGGCCTGCCGCAGCTGGCGCGCGGCCTGCAGGTCAAGCTGGACCTGCTGCGCTGGGATGAAGTCGACCTGACCGTGGAAGCGCGCCTGCTGGAAGTGCCGACCGCCGCCGCCCAGACCCTGGACAACGATCTGGGCGAAGACGACGAGGAGTTGCTCGAAGGCATGGCCGCCATGGGCGGCGAAGCGCAGGATGAAGACGCTGCCGCCGAACCCGATCCGGCGCAGGAGGATGAGCCCGATCACCTGGCCGACGCGGGCGAAAACCCGTCCGCCCAGGCGGCCCAATGACGCGGTGCTGGCGTAGAATTGGCGCTGTGAATATCGTCGTTGCTCCCCATCTGCTGTGAATCTGTTTGCCCAACACCGTCTGCTGAGCCTGGCGCTCGGAATTTCGCTGCTGGTGCATGGCCTGCTGCTGGCCGTGCACTTCGCCGCGCCCGACGCCTTCCGCTTCAAACCGTCGGACCCGGAACTGGAAGTCATCCTGGTCAACGCCAAGCATGACAAGAAGCCGGTCAACGCCCAGGCGCTGGCGCAGGCCAATCTGGATGGCGGCGGCAATGCCGAGAAGGGCCGTGCCAGGTCGCCGCTGCCGGACATGCAGCACGTGCAGAGCGGTGACAGCGTCAAGGCCGCGCAGCGCAAGGTGGCCGAACTGGAACAGGAGCAGCGCAAGATGCTGGCCCAGTTGCGGGAGGCAAGGCAGCACGTGGCCAGCGCCGAGCAGCACAAGCCGGTGGCCGCGCCCCAGCCCGAGGCGCGCGACCTGACCGAGACCGCCCGGGCCATGGCGCGCATGGAAGCGGAACTGGCCAAGGACATCGAGCAATACAACAAGCGTCCGAAGAAGACACAGATCACGCCCAGCACCCGTGAAGTCGGCTATGCCCGCTACTTCAAGGCCCTGCAGGACAAGATAGAAAAGGTCGGCACCCTGAACTTCCCGACCCGCGACGGCAAGAAGCTCTACGGTGAATTGCTGGTGGTGATCCCGGTCTTCCAGGATGGCAGCATCTACGAGCGCGATGGCGGCGTGCTGGTGCGCACCAGTTCCGGCAATGCCGCACTGGACCAGGCGGCAGTGGCCATCGTGCGGCGTTCGGCACCGTTTGGCCGCTTTCCGGACAACATGCGTACCAACGGCAAGGATGATGTGTGGGAAGTCATCGTGACCTTCCGTTTCACCCGCGACGAGGGTGTGCAGGCACAGCTGGGTGCCGGCTGATATCGTCGGCGGCGCAGCCGACTGGGGCCGCAGTCTCCAATACCCGCCCATGCCGGCCAAGAAGAGCGAACAACATACAACGAGGGAGCAGGTCCATCACCATGGATGAATACGTCGTCATCGGCAATCCGATTGCCCACAGCAAGTCGCCCGAGATCCATGCGCAGTTCGCTGCCCAGACCGGCCAGTCGCTGCACTACGAGCGCCTGCTGGCGCCGCTGCACGGTTTCACGGTGGCGGTGCAGGTGTTCCGGCGGCGCGGCGGGCGCGGCGCCAACGTCACCGTACCCTTCAAGCTGGAGGCACATGCCCTGGCCGATCAATTGACCGAGCGCGCGCGCCTGGCGGGGGCGGTCAATACCCTCAAGTTCGAGGGTGGACGCATCCTCGGGGACAACACCGATGGTGCCGGCCTGGTCACCGACATCATGGTCAATGCCGGCCAGGCCCTGGCAGGGCGTCGTGTGCTCTTGCTGGGCGCCGGGGGAGCCTCGCGCGGGGCCTTGCTGCCCCTGCTGCAGCAGCGACCGGCGCAGCTGGTGATCGTCAACCGCACCCAATCAAGGGCCGACGAGCTGGCGCAGCAGTTTGCCGAATACGGGCCCATCACCAGTGCCGCCTATGCCGAACTGGAGGGCGTGTTCGATGTCATCATCAATGCCACCTCGGCCAGCCTGTCCGATGACCTGCCGCCGTTGCCGGTGTCGGTCTATGGTGGCGAGACCCTGGCCTACGACATGATGTATGGTCGCCAGCCCACGGTATTCATGCAGAGCGCACAGCAACATGGTGCCAGCGTGCGCGATGGCCTGGGCATGCTGGTCGAGCAGGCAGCCGAAGCCTTCCAGCTCTGGCGCGGCGTGCGACCGGCCACCGCCGAGGTGTTTGCCAGCCTGCGCCAGCAGTTGTCGCAATGAGGGCAGGATAGTCCTCTGCTCCTGTAGAAGACTGCAGGACCACAGGACTGCTGGATTGCAGCTCTGCAGGACCCTGCCATGACACAATTTCCCGGATCGACGCAACACGGCAACAGAACAACAACAGGCACATGAAATCGCTACGCAAGCTGCTCTTCTGGATCATCGTCCTGCCCATTGCACTGGTATTGCTGCTGCAGATGTACTTCTTCGTGCAGATCTGGTGGTGGAAGGATCACAATCCCGAGTCCACCAGTTTCATGCGCCAGCAATTGTCGCTGCTGCGCGAGAAGGATCCGAAAGCCCAGTTGCAATTGCGCTGGGTGCCTTACGCGCGCATCTCCAACAATCTCAAGCGCGCCATCATCGCTTCCGAGGACTCCAATTTCTCCGAGCATGACGGTATCGACTGGGACGCCCTGCAACGGGCCTACGAAAAGAATGAGAAGAAAGGCCGCGTGGTGGCCGGTGGGTCGACCATCACCCAGCAGCTGGCCAAGAACCTGTTCCTCTCGGGCGAGCGCAGCTACCTGCGCAAGGGCCAGGAATTCATCATCACCTACATGCTGGAATTCCTGCTGGACAAGCAGCGCATCTTCGAGATCTACCTCAACGTGGTGGAATGGGGCAACGGTGTCTTCGGCGCCGAGGCGGCGGCCCAGCATTACTATCACATCAGTGCCGCCAGTCTCGGCCCGGAGCAGGCCGCGCGGCTGGCGGTGATGTTGCCGCGTCCGCGCTATTACGACCGCAATCGCGGCTCCGGCTACCTGGCGGTGCGTACCAGCCTGATCCTGCGTCGCATGAATGCGGCCACGCTGCCGCCTGCGCACAAGTGAAGTGATCGCGCTGCTGCCGCAGCCAGATGACTGCCGTATGACAGTGCGCCCTGGCGAGCACGGCCGTGTCGTCGGCGCTGGATTGGCGCTTGCCTGGCGCGGGGCTTGAACGTACACTTGCGCACGTTTCGCGCCTGTCGCCACGGGCTGCCCGCACTTCACCCGCGTTCCACCGAGCGAGAACCCATGATCAATGTATTCGTGTTGCAAAACGGACGGCTGAGTCAGGTCAACATCGACAGCCGCACCGACCTGGAACAGGCCGCGCCGGTCTGGGTGGACCTGACCGAACCCAATGACGAAGAGCGCGCCTGGGTCAAGAGCATCTATGGCGTGACCCTGCCCGACGAGGATGAATTCAGCGACATCGAAGCCTCTGCCCGCTACTTCGAGGCCGAGAACGGCGACCTGCATCTGCGCACCGACTTCCTCTTCGAAGGGGATGATGATTCGTCCTCCACCATGACGGTGGCTTTCATCCTGGCGCGCAACATCCTCTTCTCGGTGCACGCCGAAGACCTGCCGGTGTTCCGCCTGGTGCGCATGCGCGCGCGCTCGCGGCCCGGTTCCATCGGCGACTACCGCGACGTGCTGCTCGATCTCTACGAGACCGATGCCGAATACTCCGCCGATGCCCTCGAAGGCATCTACCAGAAGCTCGAAGCGGTCAGTACCAGCGTGTTGAAGAAAAGCCTCTCCGACCAGGCCGCCGCCGATGTGCTCAACACCATCGCCCACGAAGAAGACTTGAACGGTCGCATCCGCCGCAACATGATGGATACGCGCCGCGCGGTCAGCTTCCTGATGCGCGGGCGTCTGCTGAGTTCGGAGCAGTTCGAGGATGCGCGCCAGATCCTGCGCGACATTGAATCCCTGGATGGTCACACCGCCTTCCTCTTCGACAAGATCAACTTCCTGATGGATGCCACGGTCGGCTTCATCAACATCAACCAGAACAAGATCATCAAGATCTTCTCGGTGGCCTCGGTGGCCTTCCTGCCCCCCACGCTGATTGCCAGCATCTACGGCATGAACTTCCGGGTCATGCCCGAACTCGACTGGGTGGTCGGTTATCCCTTGGCCATCCTTCTGATGGTGGGGTCGGCCATTGCGCCGTTCTGGTATTTCCGTAGGCGCGGCTGGCTCAATTGACTGTCTGCTGACGGCGACGTCCTCATTCTTCCGACACGCATTGCCGGGCTTCTCCGATGCCGCGCGCGCACCAGGCGCGGCACACTGTGCACACTATCCATCGCATTGCCGCACAGGAGAATCGCATGTCCATCCGTCATCATTATGTTTCGCTGGCCGTGGTCAGCGCCAGTTTCGCCGGCCTGCTGATCGGCTGCGCCAGTCCGCAGCAAGCGCCTTACGGCGCTGCGCCCACCTCGCAGAACTATGAACGGGTGGCAGCCTATTCCGGTACCGGCGTGGTGGAAGCCATCGAAGTCACCCACAAGGAAAGCAGCGGCGTGGCCGGTGCAGTGGTGGGTGGCGTGGCGGGTGGTTTGCTGGGCAACGCGGTAGGTGGCGGCACCGGCCGTGTGCTGGCGACCGTAGCCGGTGCGGCCGGTGGCGCGTATGCGGGTAACCAGGTCCAACGCAACAGCGCAGCAGCTCATCCGGTCTACAACATCCGCGTGCGCATGAGTGACGGTTCCTTGCAGACCTTTGCGCAGGAAGACAATACCGACTTCCGCGTGGGCGACCGCGTGCGACTGGATAACGGTCGTATCAGCCGTTACTAATTACTAATTACAAATTGCAAATGGCGATTTTTATTTTGATACCGAACTGATCGGTATCGAAATAAAATGAAAAATGAAAAATAGAATAAATAATAAAACGAAGCCGTCCGATGCTGCACCGGACGGCTTCGTCGTTTCTGCGATATCGGTTCAGGCCGGGTAGAGCGCACCCAGTACCCGCAAGCCGCGCGCGCCGGTCACTGCCGGCAGATTGCCCGGCAGTCGCAGGTCGAAGCGGCGCGCCAGCCAGGCGAAAGCCAGCGCTTCCACATGTTGCGGGGCCACGCCCAGTACTGCCGTCGACTGCACGATCGCGCGGTCCTGCAACTGCTGCTGCAACAAGCGCATCAGCAGGGCATTCTCGGCGCCGCCTCCGCAGACATAGACCTGTCGGGCCGCAGGTGCATGGGCCAGGATGGCCTCGGCAATGGTGCTGGCGGTGAGCATGGCCAGGGTGGCCTGCACATCTTCCGGGGCGAGCGCTGCGCCGGTGCGCAGCAGCGCTGCCTGCAGCCAGTCCAGGTGGAACAGGTCGCGTCCGGAACTCTTGGGCGGTGCTGCGCGGAAGAAGGCTTCATCGCGCAATTGCGCCAGCAGTCCCGCATGGACCTGGCCGGAGGCGCCCCAGTGACCATTGGCGTCGTAGGGGCGGTGCTGGTGCAGATGGATCCAGCCATCCATGAGCGCATTGCCGGGACCGGTATCGAAACCGTAAGCCCCTTCTTCATCGGCAGGCAGGATGCTGATGTTGGCGATACCGCCGATGTTGACCACCACCCGCGACTGGGTCGCATCACCGAAGAGGGCGCGATGGAAGGCTGGTACCAGCGGTGCGCCCTGGCCACCGGCGGCGACGTCGCGGCTGCGGAAATCGGCGACCACATCGATGGCGCACAGTTCGGCCAGCAGGGCGGCATTGTTGCTCTGGCGCGTGAACCCCAGTTCGGGACGATGGCGGATGGTCTGTCCATGCACCCCCACCATGCGCACATCGGCTGCCGACTTGCCGGCCTGCAGCAGCAGTTGCGCCACGCAGTCGGCGTAATGCACTGCCAGCGCATTGGCGGCCAGGGCTTCGCGCTCGATCTCGTTGGGGCCGGCGGCTTGCAGGGCCATCAGGTCGGCGCGCAGATGTGCGGGAAAGGGTACGTAGGCTGCTGCCAGCGTGGCCGACACGGCCTGGCCGTCGAAGGCGGCCAGCACGCCATCGACACCGTCGAGACTGGTGCCGGACATCAGGCCGATATACAACTGGGAAGAATCGTTCATGGCGGGCAAGGGCAGAAAAAGAAAAGGGCGGCCGCTGATTCTACAGCGCCGCCCCGGCAGGGGATATCGGACAGCCCCGGCTTATTTGATGGTCGCCAGCTTCACATCGGGCGCACCCGGCACGCGCAGCATGGCCATGCGATGCTGCATCTCGGCCGCCACGGCACGGAAGCGCTGCATTTGCGGTCCCGTCAGGGCCTGGGTGTTGGGCACGTCCACCGACAGCGGATTGCGCGGCTGGTTGTTGACGCGGAACTCGTAATGCAGGTGCGGGCCGGTGGCCCAGCCGGTCATGCCGACGAAGCCGATCACATCATTCTGGCTGACCTTCATGCCCTTCTTGATGTTGGGCGCGAAACGGCTCATGTGACCGTAGGCGGTGGAGTAGCCGCCCCAGTGCTTGATGACGACGATGTTGCCGTAGCCATTCTGCTGGCCGACGAAATCGATCACACCGTCGGCTGCGGCATGGATGGGGGTGCCGGTCGGCGCGGCAAAGTCCACGCCGGTGTGCTGCTTCCACTTGCCGAGGATGGGATGCAGGCGCATCGAGAAACCGGAAGAGATACGCGTGAAGGCCAGGGGCGACTTCAGGAAGGCTTTTTTCAGCGACTTGCCATCGAAGGCATAGT
The DNA here is from genome assembly GCF_013359625.1 of Herbaspirillum sp. C9C3. NCBI lineage: Bacteria > Pseudomonadati > Pseudomonadota > Betaproteobacteria > Burkholderiales > Oxalobacteraceae > Herbaspirillum > Herbaspirillum sp. C9C3. Next base: position 102,873 of record NZ_JABFMQ010000003.1, on the reverse strand, counting down.
AGCCGCCCCCGCCGGTCTTGCTGGCCGGGTCGCTGAACCAGACGGCCTGGTAGCGGTTGCCGGCATTGTCGAATTCACCGGCCAGCACGCGGCCGGTGCGCACCAGGTCACCGTTCTGGTAGTAGGTCTCGTAGACCACGTTGAAACGGTCGCCACGGCGCAGGTCGGAGGCGAAGTTGATGTTGGTGGCGAACATGTCCACCAGCTGCATCGCGATGGCGTCCGGGATCTGGGCCGCATCGGTGGCGGCGAAGAGCGAAGAGAAGATGATGCCGGCGCGCATTTCCACGCGGCGCTCCAGCACGGCGGGCTGGGCTTGGGCGGTGAGCTTGCCGTCGTGGCGCGAGATCACCAGGTTCTTGGGGGTATCGCTGCCGTCGTCCAGGGTGGCGGAGAGCTTGACGAGCTCGCCGTTGTCATCGGTCTGTGCCACCACGCGCTTGCCGGGACGCAACTGCATCACCGTGCGCGCCAGGGTATCGGACTTGATGAAGGCGGTGGCCTCGTCGTCATCCACGCCCAGACGGTTGAGCAGGGTGGCCAGGGTGTCGCCGCTGCGGACCTTCTCTTCGTTGACGTAATACTGCGAGCGTTCTTCCAGCGCGCTGATCTGCTGTTGCAGATTGGGCAGGGCCAGTTCCTTGGAGATCGGGTTGACCGGGGCATCGCGCAGGTCCGGCTCGGCCGGGGCGAAACCGGCGGCACCGATGGTGAAGGCGGCCAGGAACAGGGCGCTGGCGCCAATGATGCGGGTCTTGGGCGAGGAGGCGGCGACTTTGTGGTGGCAGGACTGCAACACGGAGAAGCACAGGGACGAGAGGTGCTTGAGTTTATCTTGTGGGAACATGCAAACCGAATACGTTAAAATCTGGCGTTTCCGTGGCGGATGGCGGGTATGGCTGCAATGCGGCGTTTCCTGTCCCCCACCGTGTTGCGCCCGCGAAACATCGCCTACGGGTCGATACGCTTTTTCTGCTGCTGAGCTTCTGAGGCCGCGTCCTGGCGCTGGGCAGAAAAAACGAAAGTCGGAATTATAGCAACACGGTTTAGCGGTCCTGTCCTACAAAAGCCTATTTTTTAGTTATATCGATGAACGCCGATCAGTCCACCTCCGCTGCTGCTTCTGCTGCCACGTCTGCAGCCCCTTCCCGCCTGCCCCTCACCGACAAGGTGCAGGAGGCGCTGGCCATTACCAAGCGCGGCATCGATGAGCTGCTCATCGAAAGCGAATTCGCGCAAAAGCTGGCGCGTTCCGAGCAAAGCGGCCAGCCGCTGCGCATCAAGCTGGGTCTGGATCCGACTGCGCCCGACCTGCACCTGGGGCACACCGTGGTGTTGAACAAGATGCGCCAGCTGCAGAACCTGGGCCACCAGGTGATCTTCCTGATCGGTGACTTCACCTCCATGATCGGCGACCCGTCCGGTCGCAACGCCACCCGTCCGCCGCTGTCGCGCGAGCAGATCGAGGTCAACGCCAAGACCTATTTCGCCCAGGCCAGTCTCGTGCTGGATCCGAGCAAGACCGAGATCCGCTACAACTCCGAATGGTGCGACGCCCTGGGTAGCCGCGGCATGATCCAGCTGGCTTCGCGTTACACCGTGGCGCGCATGATGGAGCGTGATGACTTCACCAAGCGCTTCAAGGAAGGTACGCCGATTTCGGTGCATGAATTCCTCTACCCGTTGATGCAGGGTTATGACTCGGTGGCCCTGAAGTCCGACCTGGAACTGGGCGGCACCGACCAGAAATTCAACCTGCTGGTGGGCCGCGAGCTGCAGAAGGACTTCGGCCAGGAGCCCCAGTGCATCCTGACCATGCCGCTCCTGGAAGGCCTGGACGGCGTGGAAAAGATGTCCAAGTCCAAGGGCAACTACATCGGCATCACCGAACCGGCCAACACCATGTTCGCCAAGGTGATGAGCATTTCCGACGTGATGATGTGGCGCTACTACGAGCTGCTGTCTTTCCGTTCCATGGCCGAGATCGCCGGCTTCAAGGCTGATGTCGAAGCCGGCAAGAATCCGCGTGACATCAAGGTGGCCTTGGCCCAGGAAATCGTGGCCCGCTTCCACTCGCAGCAGGCCGCCGAAGATGCGCTGGCCGACTTTGTCAACCGTTCCAAGGGCGGCATCCCGGACGACATCCCGGAAGTCTCGCTGTCGGGCGCGCCGCTGGGCATCGGCCAGTTGTTGAAGCAGGCCAACCTGTGCGCCTCCACCTCGGAAGCGCTGCGCATGGTGGAGCAGGGCGGTGTGCGTATCGACGGCACCGTCATCAGCGACAAGGGTTTGAAGGTCGAGGCCGGCCAGTGCGTGGTGCAAGTGGGCAAGCGCAAGTTCGCCCGCGTCACCCTGGCGTAAGCTGGAGCGCGCATGATCGCTCTCTTGCAGCGGGTCAGCCAGGCCTCGGTGGTGGTGGATGGCCAGACGCTGGGCAGCATCGGCACCGGGCTCATGGTGCTGGTCTGCGCCGAGCGCCACGACACCCCGGCCGAAGCTGACGCCCTCCTGAAGAAGCTGCTGGCCTATCGCGTCTTCAGCGACGAGGCCGGCAAGATGAATCGCAGTGTGGCCGATGTGCAAGGCGGCTTGCTGCTGATCCCGCAATTCACGCTGGCGGCCGATACCAATTCAGGCACGCGCCCCTCCTTCACGCCTGCTGCGGCGCCGGAACTCGGGCGGCAGCTGTTCGATCACTTCGTGGCGCAGGCGCGCGTGCGGCATGGTCAGGAGCGGGTCGGAACAGGGCGCTTCGGAGCCGATATGAAGGTATCGCTCATCAACGACGGTCCGGTGAGCTTCTGGCTGCAGATCAAGCCCAAGGCCCCGACGGCCGATATGAACCTTGCTCAATAAATCCAGACCCGGCATTGAAGCCGGGCGGCGCGTCCCCAAATGGATCCGTAATGCGTGTTGAATGTGGCCTTACTTTTAGGAGGTGATATGAAATTCTGGAGCGATTCTTTCAAGGACGGTGCCAACATCCCCGGCGAATTCGCCTTTGCGGTGATGGACCCCAAGACCCACGTGGCGTTGTCTTCCAATCGCAATCCGCACTTTGCGTGGAGTGATCTGCCGGCCGGCACCAAGTCGCTGGCGCTGGTGGTGCACGATCCTGACGTGCCTTCGCGCGGCGACGACGTGAACCAGGAAGGCAAGACCGTGCCGCTGGAGCTGCCGCGCGTTGATTTCTATCACTGGACGCTGGTCGACATTCCTGCCAATGTCAGCCAGATCAAGGCCGGCCAGTTCAGCAACGGCGTGACCGCCCGTGGCAAGCCGGGGCCGGCGGTGCTGGGCGAGGTCATGCCGGGGGCGCGCCAGGGCATCAACGACTACACCGGCTGGTTCGCCGGGGACGGCGACATGCGCGGCGACTACTTCGGCTATGACGGCCCCTGCCCGCCGTGGAACGATGCGCTGGTGCACCGCTACATTTTCACCCTCTATGCACTGGACGTGGAACAGCTGCCGGTAGCCGGCAACCTGGAAGGATCGGTGGTCCTGACCGCATTGCGTGATCACGTGCTGGAGCAGGCTTCGATCACCGGCCTGTACACCCTCAACCCCAACGCGGTCCCGCGCAGCTGAACTGAAGCATGACCGAGATCCTGCTGATCCGCCACGGCGAAACCGACTGGAACGTGGACAAGCGCCTGCAAGGGCATATCGACATCGGCTTGAATGAGGCCGGCCAGCGTCAGGTGCTGGCGCTGGGCGAGGCGCTGGCGGGGGAGGGCATCGATGCCGTCTTCGCCAGCGACCTGCAGCGTGCGCGCGATACCGCCCAGGCCGTGGCGGGATTGGCGGGATTGGCGGTGCAGATCGATGCCGGTCTGCGCGAACGCTGCTATGGCGCCTTCGAGGGGCTGCGCCATACCGAGATCGAGGTGCGCTATCCCGAGGCTTATCGCCAGTGGAAGGCACGCGAACCGGACTTTCGTTATCCCGCCGGTGAGCGCATCGCCGAGACCATGCGCGAATTCTATGAACGTTCTGTCGCGGCGGTGCAGCGCGTGCTGGCCTCGGGCCGCTATCGCAAGGTGGCCATCGTCACGCATGGCGGCGTGCTGGAGTGCGTGCATCACTGGGCCAGCCAGACTTGCTTCGCCCAGCCGCGCACCTTCGACATCTTCAATGCCAGCGTGAACCGCCTGCACTGGGACGGCGAACGCGCCCACATCCGCTCCTGGGGCGAGATCGGGCATCTCCAGCGGGAGACGCTGGATGAGGTGGATCGTTGAGCTGCACTGTTGCCGGGAGGTATCTTTCCGGTCGTTTGATCTTGGCGGTTTGTTGGTTTTCCTGTCCGCTGATACGTGACATTGGCATTTCGCCAACAGTCCCTCCTGCCCAATAAATAATCAGCCCCAAAGATGTAACCGCGCCCGATTCTTGTTGGGCGAGGCTGGCAATCGCGCTAAAATAGCGCCCTTCCTCGAACCTCCCCCTGATCCACGTCGTGAACATTGGGCCCTATTCCCTGCGCAACAACGTGTTCGTCGCCCCCATGGCGGGTGTGACCGACCGTCCGTTCCGTCAGCTGTGCAAGCAGCTGGGGGCAGGGTATGCCGTGTCCGAAATGGCGGCGTCCGATCCGCGGCTGTGGCAGAGCGAGAAGACCTCGCGTCGCATCAACCACGATGGCGAGATGGAACCCAAGGCGGTGCAGATCGCCGGGGCCGATCCGGTCATGCTGGCCGATTGCGCCAAGTACAACGTTGAGCGCGGTGCGCAGATCATCGACATCAACATGGGCTGCCCGGTCAAGAAGGTCTGCAACAGCTGGTGCGGTTCGGCCCTGTTGCAGGACGAGGACCTGGTGGCGCGCATCCTGGACGCGGTGGTGTCGGCGGTGGACGTGCCGGTGACGCTGAAATTTCGCACCGGCTGGGACCGCGCCAACAAGAACGCCCTCGCGATCGCCGCCCGCGCCGAAGCCGCCGGTATCGCCATGCTGACCCTGCACGGCCGCACCCGGGCCGACGGCTACAGCGGTGAAGCCGAGTACGACACCATCGCGGCCGTGAAGGCCGCCGTGACGATCCCGGTGGTGGCCAATGGCGACATCACCACCCCCGAGAAGGCGCGCGAGGTCCTGCGCATCACCGGGGCCGATGCCGTCATGGTTGGTCGCGCCGCCCAGGGACGCCCCTGGATCTTCCGCGAGATCGATCATTTCCTGCGTACCGGCGAACACCTGCCGGCGCCGCTGGTGACCGAAGTGGCGCACCTGATGGAGGAACACCTGCAAGCCCACTACGCCTTCTACGGCGACTACCTGGGCGTGCGCACGGCACGCAAGCACATCGGCTGGTATGTGCGCGACCTGCCGGGCGGTGAGACTTTCCGCCGCAGCATGAACCGCATCGAAGACTGCGGCCAGCAGTTGCAGGCAGTACGGCAATTCTTTGCCGACCAGACCGTGCATGGCGATCGCCTGCAATACGGACTGGCCGACGAGGTGCCGCTGGCCGCCTGAAGCAACACGGCAGGACAGCACCACAGGACAGGGTATCGGATGCGCCGGCGCGAGCGGCAACGGCGGGCGCAATTGATCAACAATACGGCATCGCCACGCACGATCGCGCCCAGGGGAAATGGCGCATTCAAGCCTGCGAGGCGGCGCCGACAAGAACAGAAGCAACAAAGCAATGAGCAAAGAAAGTATCGAGGATGTCGTCAAGAAGAGCCTGGAAAAATATTTCCGGGATCTGGGTGAACAGCTACCGACCAATGTCTACGACATGGTGCTGGCCACGGTCGAAAAACCGGTCTTCGAGACCGTGATGGCGCGCGCCGAGGGCAACCAGTCCCAGGCCGCCGAGATCCTCGGCATCAACCGCAACACGCTGCGCAAGAAGCTGCAGCAACACGGCCTGCTGTAGCCGTCACCGACCATGCCGGCGCCACATCGGGGGCGTCGGGATGGGGTGCGGATGCCGCTTCCTTCCACGGTTTTTCAGGTTTCCTTTTCCTTACCAGTCTTGCCTACCATGATCAAACAAGCACTCATTTCCGTATCCGACAAGGCAGGCGTGCTCGACTTTGCGCGCGCGCTGTCCGCCATGGGCGTCAACATCCTGTCCACCGGCGGCACCGCCAAGCTGCTGGCCGACAATGGCGTGCCGGTCACCGAAGTGGCCGACTACACCGGTTTCCCGGAAATGCTGGATGGCCGCGTGAAGACGCTGCATCCCAAGGTCCATGGCGGCATCCTGGCCCGTCGCGATTTCCCCGAGCACGTCGCCGCCCTGGAACAGCACGGCATTCCCACCATCGACATGGTGGTGGTGAACCTGTACCCGTTCCAGCAGACCGTGGCCAAGGACGAGTGCTCGCTGGAAGACGCGATCGAGAACATCGACATCGGCGGCCCGGCCATGCTGCGTTCTTCGGCCAAGAACCACAAGGACGTCATCGTCATCTGCGATCCGACCGACTATGAAGGCGTGCTGGCCGAGCTGAAGTCCGGCGGCGACCTGCCCTACGAAAAGCGTTTCGCGCTGGCCAAGAAGGTCTTCGCCCACACCGCGCAATACGACGGCGCCATCACCAATTACTTCACCTCGCTGGGTGAAGACAAGCAGCACAGCACGCGCAGCGCCTACCCAGCCACCCTGAATCTTCACTTCGAGAAGGTCCAGGACATGCGCTATGGAGAGAACCCGCACCAGAGCGCCGCCTTCTATCGCGACATCAAGAAGGTCGATGGCGCCCTGGCCAACTACACCCAGTTGCAAGGCAAGGAACTGTCCTTCAACAACATTGCCGACGCCGATGCCGCCTGGGAATGTGTCAAGAGCTTCGATCCGGCCACGGAAGCTGCCTGCGTCATCATCAAGCACGCCAATCCCTGCGGCGTAGCCATCGGCGCCAACCCGCTGGAAGCCTACAGCAAGGCCCTGCAGACCGACCCGACCTCGGCCTTCGGCGGCATCATCGCCTTCAACCGCGAAGTGGACGCTGCCGCAGCCGAAGCCGTGGCCAAGCAGTTCCTGGAAGTGCTGATCGCCCCGTCCTTCAGCGCCGAGGCCAGGCAGATCTTCGCGGCCAAGCAGAACGTGCGCCTGCTGGAAATCCCGCTGGGCACGGGCCTGAACGGCTATGACTTCAAGCGCGTCGGTGGCGGCCTGCTGGTGCAGTCGCCGGATGCCAAGAACGTGCTGCTGGCCGATGTGAAGGTGGTCAGCAAGAAGCAGCCGACCCAGCAGCAATTGCAGGACCTGATGTTCGCCTGGCGCGTGGCCAAGTTCGTCAAGTCCAACGCCATCGTCTTCTGCGGCAATGGCATGACCCTGGGCGTGGGCGCGGGCCAGATGAGCCGCATCGATTCGGCCCGCATCGCTTCCATCAAGGCGCAGAATGCCGGCCTGACCCTGGCCGGTTCGGCCGTGGCCTCGGATGCCTTCTTCCCGTTCCGCGATGGCCTGGACGTGGTGGTTGATGCCGGCGCGACCTGCGTCATCCATCCGGGCGGCTCCATGCGCGACCAGGAAGTCATCGATGCCGCCAATGAGCGCGATGTCGTCATGCTGCTGACCGGCACCCGTCACTTCCGTCACTGATTGCGGCTTGCTGCAAAAACGACGCCCGGCTTCATGCCGGGCGTTTTTGTTGGTGCCGCGTGCGCCGTGCCAGGCCGGTTTCAACTGTCCTCGGTGATGAATCCTTCATGCAGGGCAATTCGCGTCATGGCTGCTTCAAAACGCTGGCGTGATTCCGAGGTCAGCTGTTGCAGGTATTGATGCAATTGCGCGTCGGCCACGTTGCGGTTGGCACACTGGGCGCTGTAGCGCTCGAACTGCGACAGCTGCATCAGCAATTCGGCCACGTGGCGCGGGCATTCACAGGCCACCGTGGTGGACTGGTTGGCGAAGGCGATCAGTTGGTTGTCATCCCAGCGGCGCGGTGGCAGGGACTTGTCCTCGCCTGACGCATCACGCCCCGGTGAAGACAGCGCCGCCAGGCCGCGCAACCATTGCAGGATCACCACGTCCGGCTGGGGCGCGCGCAGCAGGCTGATGCCGACCGCCGCCAGGGTCTCGCACACGGCCTCGCTGGCAAAACCGTACAGTACCGCCATCGGCAGCCCGCTCAGGGCCGGCGCCGAACTCTCCAGCGCGCCCAGCCAGCCGGCGTGCAATTGCGGCTCATGCAGCAGCAGGGCATCGACTTCCTCCCGCTTCAAGGCCATGGCCGCCTGCTCGATGTTTTCGAACGGGCCCAGCAATTGCAGCGGCCGCCCCAGGCGTTGCAGCAGACCCGGTTTGTCCAGGCGCTGCGCCAGGGTAGAGCCGATCACGGCCAGCCGCCACTGGCCCTGCGCTGCCTCCGGTGGCGTGGGGCGCGCGGCGTGCAGTTCGGCGTGGGTGGCGGCGACCTGCTGGAGCTGATCCATGTCCAGCCCCGCCAGACTGCCGATGGCGTGACCCAGTTCAGTCAACTGCCGGATCAGCGCCAGACGCCGTACGTCGGCTTCCGAATACAGTCGCTGACCGCTGGGGGAGAGCTTGCCCTGGGTCAGGGCATAGCGGCGCTCCCACACCCGCAGTGTGGCGACCGGCATGCGCAGCATGCGGGCCACCGCGCCGGTGCGGCGCAAGGCTTCACCGGCGGGTTTGTCCGCGGCCGCGGCAGGGGACGTGGCGGGCGTGGTCGAATTGGCAAGGCTCATGGCTTCCTCCTATGAATCATATTTGACACAGATTATAGATGCTAAATCTGCGTCATGAGTCAAGTGTGACGCATTTATTCGGTACAATTCTGCGTCATGAAACCCAAAAGCCAGATCAGCGGACATCGCGGCAACAAGGCGCACTTGCCCAGCAAGCCCTGCGTCGTGTGCGGCCTGCCCATGACCTGGCGGCGCGCCTGGGCGAAGAACTGGGAGGAGGTCCGATACTGTTCTCAAGCCTGTCGCCGCAAGCGCGTCCATCCTGGTCTTTGAGGAGTCGAGCCATGTACCGCAAACATCAATTCGACCTGATCCTGGATATGCCTTCCCCGGAAGACTGTCCCGCTGCTTCCCCCGCCCCCGTAGACCGGCTGGCCCAGCCCCTGGCCTTGCTGCCCTTGCTGCCGACCCTGGCCGCCGCGCGCGAACGCATTGCCGCCGTGCGACCGGGGGCTTACGCACGCACCCGCAACAGTCTCGACGGTGCCGTGACCGGGCTGTCGCCCTATCTCACGCACGGCCTGGTCAGTCTGCGCGAGGTCTTGGCCGGGGTATGCAGCCGACAGGCGCTGGATGTGCAGCACAAGTTCGTCTACGAGCTGGGCTGGCGCGCCTTCTATCGCTACGTGTGGGCGCGGCGCGGGGCGCGCATCTTCGATTCGCTGCACGCCGGGCCACTGCCGGAGTCGGCTTACGCCCGCGAGCTGCCGGCCGACATCCGCGAAGCCGCCACCGGCCTGCCCGTCATCGACCAGGCCGTGCACACCCTGTATGCCACCGGGACCCTGCACAATCACGCGCGCATGTGGCTGGCCAGCTACGTGGTGCATCTGCGCAAGGTCCATTGGCGCGCCGGTGCAGACTGGATGGTCGGCCATCTGCTGGATGGCGACCTGGCCAGCAATCACCTGAGCTGGCAGTGGGTGGCCGGTACCGGCAGTCACAAGCCCTATCTTTTCAATGCCGAGAACGTGGCCAAATACGCACCGTCCGAATGGCACAGCCCGGGTACGGTGGTAGATACCTCCTATGAAGCTTTAGGCGAAATTGCGCTCCATCCCGACCCGGTGGCGGCCGAACCGGCCCAGCGCATGCGGGAGCGCTGCAAGGAGCCGGCACTGCTGTCAATGCCACCTGAATATTTGGGCAGCATTGCGCCCGAGCCTGACGCCGTGGCCGGACGAGATGTCTGGCTGGTTCATCCATGGAGCTTGGGCGAGTTGCCCACCGATCTGTCGCCCGATACGGTAGTGGTCGGTCTTTATCTCTCGGACTTCCATCTGCTGTGGCCCTGGGACCAGCGTCGCTGGGCCTTCGTGGGAGCGCGCATGCGTGAGCTCACGCCGCTGTGCTGGCATGGCGATGCCGCCACCGTCGGGCGCGCGCTCAAGGCGGCGCGCAGCGTGCGTTGCCTGGCCGATCCGCATCTTGCGCCCTGGCTGCCGCTGTGGGCGCAGTGTGTGGCGCCGCCGGACCTGTTCCCTGTGGTGGACAAGCCCAGTGACCTGTTCACGCAATGGTGGCGCCGCAGTACCCAAGGTCTGCAGACGGCTGCCGAGCTGCTGGCGCGCACCGAGCACAGGGAGCGGCGCGATGGCTGATGCCGATCCCCAGTCACGGGACGAACTGACCGTGCTCTACGATGGCGCCTGTCCGCTGTGCCGGCGCGAGATCAGCCTCTACCAGCGTGGTGCGCAGGAGGCTCCCCTGCGCTTTTGCGATATCAGCCGTACCGACGTGTCCCCGGCCGATCTTCCGGCAGGGTTCACGCGCGCGCAGTTACTGGCGCGCTTTCACGTGCGTCGAAGCGATGGTGTGGTCTTCAGCGGTGCCGAAGCCTTCGTCCAGTTGTGGGCGAGCTTGCCGGGCTGGCGCTGGCTGGCCGGGCTGGCGCGCCTGCCCGGCATGTTGTGGCTGATGGAACGCAGCTATCGCGCTTTCCTGCAGGTACGCCCGGCCGTGCAGCGGCTGGTGGTGCGCCTGGAGCGCGGCCGCGAAAGAGGCTGACGTGGCTGTCGGCCTGGTCTGGTTCAAGCGCGACCTGCGCTTGCGCGATCATGCGGCGCTGGCCGAGGCTGCGCAGTGCGAGCGCGCCTTCGCGGTCTTCATCATCGAGCCCGCGTGGTTGCAGAGTGTTGAATGCGATCCGCGCCATGTGGATTTCCTGCTGCGTTCGCTGGCGTCCTTGCAGCGGGAATTGCAGCGGTGCGGACTGCCGCTGCTGGTGCGGGTGGGCGAGGCGGTGCAGGTGCTGGAGTCCTTGCGCCGTGCATGGGGTGTCACCCATCTGTTCAGCCATGAAGAAACCGGCCCGGCGTGGAGCTATGCGCGCGATATCTCGGTCAATCGCTGGTGCCGCATCCAGGGCGTGCAATGGCTGGAGTGGCCGCAGACCGGCGTGGTGCGGCGCCTGCGCAGCCGCGATGGCTGGGCTGCGCGCTGGGTGCGGCGCATGGAGGCGCCGCAGGTGGGCAATCCTGTCGGCTTGCGCGCGCCTGCGGGCATGCAGCCGGACCGTCTGCCGACGCTGACCGAACTGGGTTTGCCCGAAGTCCGTCTGCAACCGCCTGCCGGCGAGGCCGCAGCGTGGGACACCCTGCGCGCCTTTCTCGGTGGTGGCGCACGGGATTACCGGCGCGGCATGTCCAGTCCGCTGACCGCACCCGACGCCTGCAGCCGACTCAGCGCGCATCTGGCCTTCGGTACCATTTCCATGCGCAGCGTGCATCAGGCCACCGAGCTGGCCATCGAGCACACCGCCGACCGCGAGCTGGCCTATGGCCTGCGCGGCTTCTCCAGCCGCCTGCGCTGGCATTGCCACTTCATGCAGAAGCTGGAAGACCAGCCTGATATCGAATGGCGCAACGTCGCGCGTTCGCTGGATGGCTTGCGCCCCGGTGATGGCGGTCCGTGGGGCGTGGAGGCGCAGGCGCGTTTCGATGCCTGGTGCGAAGGCCGAACCGGTTATCCCATGATCGACGCCTGCATGCGCCAGCTGTGCGCCACCGGCTGGCTCAACTTCCGCATGCGCGCCATGCTGGTCAGCTTTGCCGCCTATCACCTGTGGCTGCATTGGCGCGCGCCGGGCTTGTTCCTGGCGCGGCAGTTCCTGGATTTTGAACCGGGCATTCACTGGAGTCAGATGCAGATGCAGTCCGGCACCACCGGCATCAACACGCTGCGCATTTATTCACCGGCCAAGCAGGCGCGCGATCATGATCCGCTGGGCGAGTACGTGCGGCGCTGGGTGCCGGAATTCGGCACGGCGGCTTATCCCGATCCCATCGTGGATGAGAAGACGGCGCTCAAGCACGCCAAGGATGCCCTCTACGGCCAGCGCAGCAGCAGTACTGCGCTGGCGGAAGCCGACGCCATCCAGGACAGGCACGGTTCGCGCAAGAGCGGCCTGCCGTCGACCGCCCGGCGCCCGCCACGCCAGAAAATGCCGGATCTGGGGCAGGGCGTCTTGTTCTGACGCGAGATGCCCGCCTGATCGGTTAGACTGGCGGGCATGAAAATCCTCGGTATCGACCCTGGCTTGCGCACCACCGGTTTCGGGGTCATCCACAAGCAGGGCAACACGCTCTCCTATATCGCATCCGGCACCATCAAGACCCCGGACGGCGACCTGCCTTCACGCCTGAAGGTGATCCTGGCCAGTGTTGGCGAAGTGGTGAGGTCCTATGCGCCGGACTGCGCCGCCATCGAAAAAGTATTCGTCAACGTCAATCCGCAATCCACACTGCTGCTGGGGCAGGCGCGCGGTGCGGCCATTTGCGCGCTGGTGGCCGCCGACCTGGCGGTCGCCGAATATACGGCCCTGCAGGTCAAGCAAGCCGTAGCCGGCCATGGACGCGCCCAGAAGGCGCAGGTGCAGGAGATGGTGGCGCGGCTGCTGAAGCTGCCCGGTTTGCCGGGCACCGATGCCGCCGATGCGCTGGGCGTGGCGATCTGCCATGCGCATGGGGGAGGGGTCCTGTCGGACCTTGGCGCGCTGGCCCCGGCGCTGGCGCGCAAGGGCATCCGCATGCGCGGCGGGCGTCTGGTCGGTTAGGCTTGCTTTTTGAAGAGGGACAGCACGCGCTGCACCAGCTTCACGACTACCAGCACTACTGCACCGGCGACTACGCCGAAGACGGCATTCAAGACCGCCGGAGTGATCGCCCCGAGGACCGGCCCGACTACCGCGATACCCTCCACGGCGTGCGCCGCCGCCTCGATGGCGTGATGCGCGAAGGGCAGGCCATGCGTCAGGATGCCGCCACCGACCATGAACATGGCAATCGTGCCGATCACCGACAGGCTGCGCATCATCTTTGGCGCGGCCGCCAGGACTGCCCGTCCGATACCGGCCTTGAAGCGTCCCCAGGCGCTCGCGCCCGCATGCTGCACCAGGTAGAGGCCACCGTCATCGAGCTTGACGATGCCGGCCACCAGCCCGTAGACCCCCGCCGTCATGATCAGTGCGATGCCCACCAGCACCGTGATCTGCTGCTGTAGCGGTGCACCGGCGACCGTGCCCAGGGTGATGGCGATGATCTCGGCTGAAAGGATGAAGTCGGTGCGCACGGCATCCTTGATCTTTTCCTGCTCGTAGACCAGCGGGTCGATGTCGTCGTCGGTCCTGGCGGCGACTTCATGATGTTCTTCCTCGTGCGGAAGATACTTGTGGGCCAGCTTCTCGAAGCCTTCGAAACAGAGGAAGGCACCGCCCAGCATCAGCAGCGGCGTCACCGCCCAGGGGATGAAGGCGCTGATGGCCAGTGCCGCCGGCACCAGGATGGCCTTGTTCTTCAACGAACCCTTGGCGACGGCCCAGACCACCGGCAGTTCCCGCTCGGCCCGTACACCGGCCACCTGCTGGGCGTTCAGGGCCAGGTCGTCGCCCAGCACGCCGGCGGTCTTCTTGGCGGCCACCTTGGTCATCAGGGAAACATCGTCAAGAACGGTGGCGATGTCGTCAATCAATGCAAAAAGGGCGCTGCCGGCCATGTTTTTCCTTTGTCTTCATCTCAACGGGGGCGCTTGGATACTGTTTATCCGAACAGTGCTGTATCATCGCGGGATTATCACAGAAGCTGCCTCCCACGCACATCCCTGACGCCATGATTGGTCGCCTCTCCGGAATTCTTTTGGAAAAAATCCCCCCGAACCTGCTGGTTGACTGCCAGGGCGTCGGTTATGAAGTGGCCGTGCCGATGAGCACCTACTACAATCTGCCGGGCCTGGGCGAGAAGGTCACGCTGCTGACCCACCTGGCCATCCGCGAGGATGCCCACATCCTGTTCGGGTTTGGGACCGCCGAAGAACGCAATACGTTCAAGGAGCTCATCAAGATTTCCGGCGTGGGCGCGCGCACGGCGCTGTCCATTCTCTCGGGCATGTCGGTGGCCGACCTGGCCCAGGCCGTGACCCTGCAGGAAGCAGGCCGCCTGACGCGTGTGCCCGGCATCGGCAAGAAGACCGCCGAACGCCTGCTGCTGGAACTGAAGGGCAAGCTCGGCGCCGATCTTGGCGCAGCGGCCGGCGTGGTCCACAGCGATGCCTCGGCCGACATCCTCAATGCCCTGCTGGCGCTGGGCTATTCGGACAAGGAAGCGACCCTGGCCATGAAGCAGGTGCCCAAGGACAGCAGCGTCTCGGACGGCATCAAGCTGGCCCTGAAGGCGCTCTCCAAGGGCTGATGCACAGGCAAAAGGCAGACAAGGATTAGAGCATGAGCATCCAGACCGACGATTTCTCCGAACAGCGCATCATCTCCGCCACTCCGGCTTCGGCCAACGAGGAAGCCATCGAGCGTGCGTTGCGGCCCAAGCAGCTGGACGAGTACGTCGGCCAGGAAAAGGTGCGTGCCCAGCTCGAAATCTTCATCTCGGCCGCCCGCAAGCGCGGCGAACCGCTCGACCACACCCTGCTGTTCGGCCCGCCCGGCCTGGGCAAGACCACCATGGCCCACATCATCGCCCGCGAAATGGGCGTGAACCTGCGCCAGACCTCAGGCCCCGTGCTGGAGCGCGCCGGTGACCTGGCGGCCTTGCTCACCAATCTCGAAGCCAATGACGTGCTCTTCATCGACGAGATCCACCGCATGTCGCCGGTGGTGGAGGAAATCCTCTACCCGGCACTGGAGGATTACCAGATCGACATCATGATCGGCGAAGGCCCGGCCGCCCGTTCGGTGCGCCTGGACCTGCAGCCTTTCACGCTGGTGGGTGCCACCACCCGAGCCGGCATGCTGACCAATCCGCTGCGCGACCGCTTCGGCATCGTCGCCCGGCTGGAGTTCTATACCCCGCCCGAGCTGGCCCGCATCGTGACCCGCAGCGCCGGCTTGCTCAACGCCCCCATCGTCGAGGAAGGCGCGCTGGAAATCGCCCGCCGCAGCCGTGGCACGCCGCGTATCGCCAATCGCCTGCTGCGCCGCGTGCGCGACTATGCCGAGGTCAAGGGTGAGGGCCGCATCACCCGCGAGATGGCCGATGCCGCGCTGATCATGCTGGACGTCGACCCGGTCGGGTTCGACCTGATGGACCGCAAGCTGCTGGAGGCGGTGCTGTTCAAGTTCGGCGGCGGCCCGGTCGGGCTGGACAACCTGGCGGCCGCCATCGGTGAGGAACGCGACACCATCGAAGACGTGCTGGAACCCTACCTGATCCAGCAGGGCTACCTGCAGCGCACCCCGCGCGGGCGCATCGCTACCGGCGCGGCTTACCAGCACTTCGGCGTGACCGCACCGCAAACCGGTCCGAATGGTGAGCTCTGGGGCGGCTGAGCTCGGCCATTCTCAAGCCGGGCGCGACTGTTGCAGCAGTTGAAAAACTTCATGACGCAGAGCAGCACGATCTGATGAAATTTTTGTCAGATCTCGTATAAAAGCGAGTTTTTGCTTGTGCAAAAATTAATCGTCATCGACAATGGATAGCTATTCACTATCTTTCGATGTGAGCCCTCCATGCTAATGTCGAGCCAAGCCCTTCGATACGCGCATCAGCTGCTGGATGCCCGCGCCCAGTCCCGGATCATCCCGCGCATCTCCGAGTCCGAACCCTTGTCGGTGGAAGACGCCTACGAAATCGCCCACAACATCCGCAATATCCGTGTCGCCCAGGGCGAGCAGCCCATAGGCCGCAAAATCGGTTTCGTGGTGCGCAAGAACTGGGAGCGCTACGGCATCATCGATGAAGCGCGTATTCCGACCTGGGCGCCGATGTATGACGCCACGGTACGCTTTGCCGAAGACAACCACGGTGCGCAGTCGCTGACCGGTGCGGTGCAGCCGCGCATCGAACCGGAGATCGTCTTCAAGCTCGGCAAGACCCCGGCACCGGGGGCCTCGCTCATCGAGCTGGCCGATTGCCTGGAGTGGATGGCGCATGGTTTCGAGATTGTGGTCTGTCCCTTCCCCAACTGGGAATTCACGGTAGCCGATTCGATTGCCGCCTTCGGCCTGCATGGCACGCTCATCGTGGGCGAGCCACATGTGCTGTCCTCGGCGACCAGGCACCACCTGCCGCAGATCCTGGCCAGCGCCAGCGTCTCCCTGTCCTGCAACACGGAATCGTCCAGCGTGCTGCGCGCCGCCGGCTTCTGCAATGACGAGATGGATAGCCCCCTGCATGCCCTGTGGCACCTGCACCAGCTGTTGCAGAAGCAGAGCCGCTTCCGCCAGTTGCAGGCCGGCGAGATCATCACGACCGGCACCTGGACCGACGCCTGTCCCATCGAGCCGGGCCAGACCTGGACCACGGCCTTCTCGGGCGTGACCCTGCCGGGCCTCACCGTTTCCTTCGTCTGAACCGGGCGACGCCGCGCTGATGGCCATCTGGGTCGATGCCGACGCCTGTCCGGGCGTCATCAAGGACATGCTGTTCCGGGTGGCCGACCGCACCACGATCATCGTGACGCTGGTGGCCAACCGGCCATTGCGTACGCCTCCTTCGCGCTATATCAAATCCCTGGTGGTCCCTGCCGGTTTCGATGTGGCCGACAAGGAAATCGCCCGCCAGGTGGAGCCCGGCGACCTGGTCATCACCGCCGATATCCCGCTGGCCGCCGATGTGGTGGCCAAGGGCGCACTGGCGCTCAATCCTCGCGGCGAGCTTTATACCGCCCAGAACATCGGCCATCACCTCAGCACCCGCAATTTCATGGAAGAGCTGCGCAGCAGCGGCATCGAGACCGGCGGCCCGGCCGCCTTCAGCGCCAGCGACGGTCGCGCCTTCGCCCGCGAGCTGGACCGTTACGTGCTCAAAGCTTCACGTCCGGCCTGAGTGCAACGGCCTTACTGCTCCCGCAGCCAGGTCTGGGTGCGGCCCAGTATCGGCATGCCGACATAACCGCGCACATTGAGCTTTTGCCCGTCATCGACCACTGACAACTTGCTCTTGTAGACCTTGCCATTGGCCGGATCGATGATCTGTCCACCGTTGTACTCGTCCCCATCCTTCTTCAGACCCGACAGGATGGTCATGCCAATGACCGGCTGGTCCTTCAGCTCGCCCTCGCACTTCTGGCAGACCGGGTTCTGGTCTTCATCTGGTGCACGGAAGAGCTTTTCGATCTTGCCGCTCAGTTCACCGTTGCTTTCGCTGATGCGGATGAGCGCTTTGGGCTTGCCGGTGGCGTCATCGATGCTCTTCCACAAGCCCACCGGCGAGCCATCGGCCCAGGCGGCTGCACTGGAAAGCAGGGTGGCGGCCAGCAGCGATAGCGTGGCCAGGCGGGAAGGGGAGGAAATACGGTTCATGCTTGTCTCCTGTTATCAAGTCGAATGCCATAAAAAAGCACGGTTGTTCTAATTTATTCGATCCAGTCTAGACAAGCCCGCCGCGCAAGGCAAGCACAAAAAGCAAAAGCCGCCGCCCCGTGAGGGACGACGGCTTCATCAAGAAACAGGCCGGCTTACTTCAGCTTGGCCAGCTGTTCCTTCACCTTTTCCAGCGTAGCGCTGAAGTTGGCGACGCGTTCCTTCTCCTGCGCCACCACCGCCTCTGGCGCACGGGCCACGAAGCTTTCGTTGGACAGCTTGCCGTTGGCCTTGGCGATCTCGCCGGTCAGGCGGGTGACTTCCTTGCCCAGGCGTTCGCGCTCGGCGGCCACGTCGATTTCCACCTTCAGCATCAGCTTGACTTCGCCGACGATGGCCACCGGTGCCGGCGACTCGGGCAGTTGCGCCACTACCGTGGCTTCCGACAGGCGCACCAGGCCTTGCAGATAAGGCAGCAAGGATTCCACTGCCGACGCATCGGCGGCTTCCACGATCAGCGGCACGCGCAGGGAAGGCGCCAGTTGCATCTCGCCGCGCAGGTTGCGGCAGGCATCGGTGTAGGCCTTGAACTGGGCAACCCAGGCTTCGGCTTCGGCATCGATCTTGTCCAGGTCCGGGCGCGGATAAGCCTGGCGCATGATGGAGTCGCCCGCCGGATCAGGCTTGCGATCGGTCAGCGGGGCCACGCTTTGCCACAGCTGTTCGGTGATGAAGGGCAGTACCGGATGGGCCAGGCGCAGCACGCTTTCCAGCACGCGCAAGAGCGTGCGGCGGGTGGCGCGCTGCTGCGCTTCGTTGCCGCTCTGGATCTGGGCCTTGGCCATTTCCAGGTACCAGTCGCAGTACTCGTCCCAGACGAACTTGTAGATCGCGGTGGCGATATTGTCGAAGCGGTAGTCGGCAAAGCCCTTTTCCACTTCAGCCTCGGTACGCTGCAGCAGCGACACGATCCAGCGGTCAGCCTTGGAGAATTGCAGCTTCTCCTTGTCGCAGACACCCTTCTCGTGGCCGTCGAAACCGCAGTCCTGGCCTTCGGTATT
Source organism: Herbaspirillum sp. C9C3 (assembly GCF_013359625.1). NCBI lineage: Bacteria > Pseudomonadati > Pseudomonadota > Betaproteobacteria > Burkholderiales > Oxalobacteraceae > Herbaspirillum > Herbaspirillum sp. C9C3. The sequence goes on along the minus strand of NZ_JABFMQ010000003.1, from coordinate 84,389 downwards.
CATCAGCACGAAGCGGGTGGCGTTCCACAGCTTGTTGCAGAAATTGCGATAGCCTTCGCAGCGGTTCAGGTCGAAGTTGATGTTGCGGCCCAGGGTCGCCAGCGAGGCGAAGGTGAAGCGCAGCGCATCGGTGCCGAAGGCCGGGATGCCATCGGCAAATTCCTTGCGGGTGGCCTTCTCGATGCTGGCCGCCTGCTTGGGATTCATCAGGCCCACGGTACGCTTGGCCACCAGCTCGTCCACGCCGATGCCATCGATCAGGTCGATCGGGTCCAGGGTGTTGCCCTTGGACTTGGACATCTTCTGGCCCGAGGCATCGCGCACCAGGCCGTGGACATAGACGGTATCGAAAGGCACCTTGCCGGTGAAGTGCGTGGTCATCATGACCATGCGCGCCACCCAGAAGAAGATGATGTCGAAGCCCGTCACCAGCACCGACGAGGGCAGGAACAGCTTGTAGTCCGGCGTTTCTTCCGGCCAGCCCAGGGTGGAGAAGGGCACCAGCGCCGAGGAGAACCAGGTGTCGAGCACGTCTTCATCGCGCTTGACGGCACGGCCGCCGGCTTGCGCACGGGCTTCTTCTTCGGTGCGGGCAACGTAGATGCCGCCGTCCTCGTCGTACCAGGCCGGGATCTGGTGGCCCCACCACAGTTGGCGCGAGATGCACCAGTCCTGGATGTTGTTGAGCCACTGGTTGTAGGTGTTGGTCCAGTTCTCGGGCACGAACTTGATCTCGCCCGAGGAGACTTTTTCCAGCGCCGTTTCGGCAATCGACTTGCCGGGGAAGAAGGTCCCTTCCGGTGCCGGCTTGCTCATGGCCACGAACCATTGGTCGGTCAGCATCGGCTCGATCACCACGCCCGTACGGTCGCCACGCGGCACCATCAGCTTGTGCGGCTTGACCAGTTCCAACAGGCCCAGCGCGTCGAGGTCGGCCACGATCTGCTTGCGCGCCTCGAAGCGGTCCAGGCCCTGGTACTTCTCGGGCGAATTCTCGTTGATGGTGGCCTTGAGCGTGAAGACGCTGATCATTTCCAGGTTGTGGCGTGCGCCGACCTGGTAGTCGTTGAAGTCGTGGGCCGGGGTGATCTTCACGCAGCCGGTGCCGAATTCCTTGTCGACGTATTCATCCTTGATGATGGGGATCTCGCGGCCCACCAACGGCAGCTTGATCATCTTGCCCACCAGCGCGGCGTAGCGTTCGTCAGTCGGGTCCACTGCCACGGCGACGTCGCCCAGCATGGTTTCTGGACGGGTGGTGGCCACCACGATATGGCCGCTGCCATCGGCCAGCGGGTACTTGATGTGCCACATGGAGCCGTCTTCTTCCTCCGACACCACTTCCAGGTCGGAGACGGCGGTGCCCAGCACCGGGTCCCAGTTCACCAGGCGCTTGCCACGGTAGATCAGGCCTTGCTCGTAGAGGCGCACGAAGACTTCGGTGACGGCCTTGGACATCTTCGGGTCCATCGTGAAGTATTCACGCGCCCAGTCGGTGGAGGCGCCCATGCGGCGCATCTGGCCGGTGATGGTGGAGCCGGATTTTTCCTTCCACTCCCACACCTTCTCGACGAATTTTTCACGGCCCAGGTCGTGGCGCGAGACCTTCTGCGCATCCAACTGGCGCTCCACCACGATCTGGGTGGCGATGCCGGCGTGGTCGGTGCCGGGGATCCAGGCGGTGTTGTAGCCGCGCATGCGGTGGTAGCGCGTCAGGCCATCCATGATGGTCTGGTTGAACGCGTGACCCATGTGCAGGGTGCCGGTCACATTGGGCGGCGGCAGCTGGATGGAAAACGAGGGCTTCTCCGCGTCGGTGGTGGCGGCGAAGTAACCGCGCTTTTCCCACTCCTCGCGCCAGAATTTCTCAATCTCGGCGGGCTCGAACGACTTGGCTAATTCCATGATTTGACGTGTGTTTTTGCGAAACCCAACATTATAAGGGACGGATAGTACAAAGCCCCCAAAACGTCGCCGCGAGCCGGCGAAGAATTCCGGTGCCAGCGGTGTTTGCAAACGAATGCTGCTATGATCTGACCTGTCTGGTCAGATTGGAGGTATTCATGCGTACATGGCAAATACAAGAAGCCAAGGCTCAGTTTTCGGAACTGGTGCGGGATACGGAGCGCTCGGGTCCGCAGGAAATCACCTGGCACGGTCGCTCAGTAGCGGTAGTCATGTCGAAAGCCGACTATGAGCGGCTCAGCGGCGCAGATTTGACCTTGGTCGAATTTATGCGGCGTTCGCCGCTTTACGATGCAGATGATGTTGAATTCGAGCGTGATACCAGCCTGACGAGGGAGGTTGACCTTTGAGTTATCTGCTCGACACCAATGTCCTGTCTGAACTGCGTCGCCGCGAGCCCAATCCCCGGGTCATGGAATGGTTTGCGCGCAGACCTCCGGCTACCTTGTACCTGAGCGTCCTCACCATGGGCGAAATACGAAAAGGTGCCGATAACAAGCCGCCGGGCCCTGCAAAGTTGCGCTTGATAGATTGGCTGGAAACTGAGTTGCCCGCCTATTTTGCCGGAAGAATCTTGCCGATTGATGTTGTCGTTGCAGACCGATGGGGGCGCATTCAGGCAGAAGCGGGGCGTCCGGTTGCAGCAGTTGACAGCCTCTTGGCTGCCACTGCACTCGTGCACGGACTGACCATGGTGACCCGCAATCGCAAAGATTTTCAGTTCCCGGGTCTGCAAGTGATCGATCCTTGGGCTGAGTGAAAATGCTGCGCTGCACACCTAGCCCATCCGAAATGAAACCTTGTTCGTCAAGCCAATTGGAGTAGAATCCGGCCCACGACAAGGACTGCGCAAGCAGCCCGCGTCGCATCGCTAGGGGTCCTGGCACCGGAGCACATGCTCTGGCAGCCGGGTGAGAAATACCCTTGAACCTGATCTGGATAATGCCAGCGAAGGGAAGCAACCGGCAGCATGACGCACCCACGGCCCTGTATCACCTCCACGCCGTCCGTCCTCTTCCGCAACCTCCTTTGCTGGCTCCGAGCCAAGAGTCATCAAGCAAAGGAGCCGAAATGAATGCCAACCCGAAATTCCTGTCCGCCACGGCGACCGTCGACGAGGCCGCCGTCCAGCCTCTCCCGAATTCCCGCAAGATTTACGTGACCGGCTCGCGCCCGGACATCCGCGTGCCCATGCGCGAGATCAGCCAGGCCGACACCCCCGCCATGTTCGGTTCGGAAAAGAACCCGCCGATCTATGTCTACGACACCTCCGGCCCCTACACCGACCCGGACGTGAAGATCGACATCCGCGCCGGCCTGTCCACCCCGCGCCTGCCCTGGATCCTGGAACGCAACGACACCGAGGAACTGCCCGGCCCGACTTCCGAATACGGCCAGCAGCGCCTGAACGACCCGGCCCTGGCCGAGCTGCGCTTCAACCTGCACCGCAAGCCGCGTCGCGCCAAGGCTGGCGCCAACGTCACCCAGATGCACTACGCGCGCCGGGGCATCATCACGCCCGAGATGGAATTCATCGCCATCCGCGAAAACCTGCGCCGCAAGGAGTATCTGGAACAGCTCAAAGCCTCCGGCCCCATGGGCAACAAGCTGGCCGACCTGATGGGCCGCCAGCATCCGGGCCAATCCTTCGGTGCATCGATTCCCGCCGAGATCACCCCTGAATTCGTGCGTGACGAAGTCGCACGCGGCCGCGCCATCATCCCCGCCAACATCAACCACCCGGAAGTGGAACCGATGATCATCGGCCGCAATTTCCTGGTCAAGATCAACGCCAACATCGGCAACTCGGCCGTCACTTCTTCCATCGGTGAGGAAGTGGAAAAGATGACCTGGGCCATCCGCTGGGGTGGCGACAACGTCATGGACCTCTCCACCGGCAAGAACATCCACGAGACCCGTGAATGGATCATCCGCAATTCGCCGGTACCCATCGGCACCGTGCCGATCTATCAGGCCCTGGAAAAGGTCAACGGCAAGGCAGAAGACCTGACCTGGGAAATCTTCCGCGACACCTTGATCGAGCAGGCCGAGCAGGGCGTGGACTACTTCACCATCCACGCCGGCGTGCGCCTGCAATACGTGCCGCTGACGGCCAAGCGCATGACCGGCATCGTCTCGCGCGGCGGTTCCATCATGGCCAAGTGGTGCCTGGCGCATCACCGCGAATCCTTCCTCTACGAACACTTCGAAGAGATCTGCGAAATCATGAAAGCCTATGACGTCAGCTTCAGCCTGGGTGATGGCCTGCGTCCCGGCTCGATCTACGACGCCAACGACGAAGCCCAGCTGGGCGAGCTGCGCACCCTGGGCGAACTGACCCAGATTGCCTGGAAGCACGACGTGCAGGTGATGATCGAAGGCCCCGGCCACGTGCCCATGCACCTCATCAAGGAGAACATGGACCTGCAGCTGGAGCAGTGCCACGAAGCCCCGTTCTATACCCTGGGCCCCTTGACCACTGACATCGCTCCCGGCTACGACCACATCACCTCCGGCATCGGTGCCGCGCAGATCGGCTGGTACGGCACGGCCATGCTGTGCTACGTCACGCCCAAGGAACACCTGGGCCTGCCCAACAAGACCGACGTCAAGGACGGCATCATCACCTACAAGATCGCCGCCCACGCCGCTGATCTGGCCAAGGGCCATCCGGGCGCGCAGATCCGTGACAACGCGCTGTCCAAGGCGCGCTTCGAGTTCCGCTGGGAAGACCAGTTCAACATCGGCCTGGACCCCGACAAGGCGCGCGAATTCCACGACGAAACCCTGCCCAAGGATTCGGCCAAAGTGGCGCACTTCTGCTCCATGTGCGGCCCGCACTTCTGCTCCATGAAAATCACCCAGGAAGTGCGTGATTACGCCGCCAAGGAAGGCATCTCCGAGATCGATGCCCTGAAGCAGGGCATGCAGGTGAAATCGGTCGAGTTCGTCAAGATGGGCGCCGAGATCTATTCGAAGCAGTAAGCGCCATGCAGATCGAACTGAACGGCAAGCCGCACCCGCTGCCTGACGGCGCCACGCTGGACCAGCTCATTGCCGGCCTCTCCCTGGCCGGCAAGGCGGTGGCGGTGGCGGTGAACCGCCAGGTGGTGCCCAGCGCGCAATGGCCTGAGCGCGCGCTGGCCGAGGCCGACAAGGTAGACGTAGTGCGCGCCATCGGGGGCGGATGAACGATTGTTCCGCGGCGGCGCGCGAGTGCCGCCAGCAGCCGCCTCCCGTGGCACGCAGCTCTTACAGACAAGGAATCGACATGAACATGAACGACGCCCCCCACCTCACCGAGGACAAGGGCCTGACCATCGCCGGCAAGACCTATCGCTCACGCCTCCTGGTGGGCAGCGGCAAATACAAGGACCTCGACGAAACGCGCGCGGCGACGGTGGCCAGCGGCGCCGAGATCATCACGGTGGCGATCCGCCGCGTCAACATCGGCCAGGATCCGAATGCGCCCAGCCTGCTGGACGCGGTGCCACCCTCCGAATTCACCATCCTGCCCAACACCGCCGGCTGCTACAACGCCACCGATGCGGTCTACACCCTGCAACTGGCGCGCGAACTGCTGGGTGGCCACAAGTTGGTCAAGCTGGAAGTGCTGGGCGACGAGAAGACGCTCTTCCCCAACATGCCCGAAACGCTGAAGGCTGCCGAGACCCTGGTCAAGGATGGCTTCGACGTGATGGTCTATTGCAGCGACGATCCGATCCAGGCGCGCATGCTGGAAGACCTGGGCGTGGCCGCCGTCATGCCGCTGGCCTCGCTGATCGGTTCGGGCATGGGCATTTTGAATCCCTGGAATCTCTCGCTCATCATCGAGCAGGCGCGTGTGCCGGTGCTGGTTGATGCCGGCGTGGGCACGGCGTCCGATGCGGCCATCGCCATGGAGCTGGGCTGTGACGGCGTGTTGATGAACACCGCCATTGCCGGTGCGCGCGATCCCATCCGCATGGCGCGTGCGATGAAACTGGCGGTGGAAGCGGGCCGCGAGGCCTTCCTCTCCGGTCGCATCCCGCGCAAGTTTGCCGCCTCGCCGTCCTCGCCGATGGCCGGGCGAGTGGCGTGAGCATGCAGGCAGCTTATCGCTCCACGCCGCCCTGCGTGCTGGTCTTCTCCGGATCCGACCCCAGCGGCGGGGCCGGCATGCAGGCCGATATCCCGGCCATCACGGCACTGGGTGCGCATCCCTTGTCGGTGCCGACCGCATTGACGGTGCAGGACAACGTCAGCGTTTTTGCCGTGCATGCGCTCGATCCGGCGCTGGTGCGGCATCAGGCGCAGGTGTTGATCGATCGCTTCGCCATCGCGGCGGTCAAGCTCGGCATCGCCGGCAGCCGTGAAAATGCCGAAGTGATCGCCGACCTGATTCGCCAACTGCGTGTGCACGATCCGCACTTGCCGGTGGTGCTCGATCCGGTACTGGCCAACGGCAAGGGCGACCAGCTCTCGCGCGATGATGCCGCACGCGTGATCGAGCCGCTCTACGAACTGGCCACGGTGATTACCCCCAACCTCAACGAGGCGCGGCGTCTCTGTGACGACGATGAACCGGCGCGGCAGGCGGCCTTGCTGATGGAGCGGGGCTGTGCGCACGTGCTGCTCAAGGGCGGGCATGGCCCGCAGGAGCAGGATGTGATCAATCGTTGGTACGGACAATTGTTCCGTTCCGAATTTGCGCAAGAGGCCATTGAAAGCGCACGCTGGCGCTGGACCCGCCTGCCTGATGAATTCCACGGCAGCGGCTGTACGCTGGCCGCCGCTCTGTCGGCCTGCCTGGCGCGTGGCCTGCCCATGCGCGAGGCCATCGACCTGGCGCAGCAGTACACGCAGCAGGCGCTGTCGACGTCCTATGCGATTGCTGACGGGCAGCGCATCCCCAATCGCGTGCCTGCCTTTGAACCTGTTATTGATGCCGCCGTTGCGGCAGGAGCCTGACATGAAACCCGAGTACGCAACGCATCTGCGCGGCCTCTACATCGTCACACCCGATTGGGATGACACCGCCCAATTGCTGGCCGCTACCGAACTGGCCTTGCAGAACGGCGCCGCGCTGGTGCAGTACCGCCACAAGACCGCTGGCGTGGAGCAGCGCCGCGCGCAAGCGTCGGCATTGCTGGCGCTGTGCCGGCAATATGATGTGCCGCTCATCATCAATGATCATGTAGACCTGTGCCTGGAGATCGATGCCGATGGCATCCACGTCGGTGGTACCGATGCCTCCATTGCCGAGGTGCGCAAGGCGGTGGGGCCGGAGCGCATCGTCGGAGCCTCGTGTTACGGTACGCTGGAGCTGGCCCATGCGGCGTATCGCGATGGTGCCAGTTATGTCGCCTTCGGCGGCTTCTATCCGTCGCGCGTCAAGAAATACGATTTCCGCACCGCGCCGGAAATCATTGCGCAATCCAAGCGCGAGATCCCCTTGCCGGTGGTGGTGATCGGCGGCATCACGCTGGAGAACGCGCCGCCGCTGGTGGCGCAGGGGGCTGACATGGTGGCCGTCATCAGCAGCGTCTATCTGGTGCCGGTGGAGGAGCGCAAGACGCGGCAGTTGGTGTCGCTGTATCTCTGATAGTAGGAGCCAAACTATAACCAGTTTGTGAGCAGCAGTAGCAGTGAGTTAGACGTGTAGCGGGTGTACGTATAGAGTTGTTCAATCGCAATATCCTTCCTTATGATGTCTAAAGATTTTGATGAACTCATCTACGCACACGAAGTGATCCTCTATTAAATCAGCTTCCTAATCTCTTGGAAAAGACTGGAATTTGCGATTCAAGTAAAGTTGGTTGCAATAAGTGATTTTTGGTATATTTATTTTGATTTTTAATATTTCGTTGAGCGAGATTCTTTTCGCTAAGCGCATAAAAAGCTGGTAAATCAAAGATCAACAAATACATCTTTTCCGGGGGGGGGCAGTGCGCAACCGCTTTCTTAATTTGGTGGCAGAGTCTAAAGGCTTGCTTTCTGATACTGAACGAAGAGCGGCTCACACTGCGCTCTTCCGTATTTTGGTTCAGCACGTAGCAGTATCATTGGCAGAAATCATTCTTGAGTTAAGACGTAAAAATCCTTTACGTCTTAACGAGTTACCGCTTCCGTTTGAAGGGCTTCGAATGCCGGCCGATGGAACGCTTGTAACTGCTATCACCGAGATGCTGTTGATTTGCGAGAATGAGTATTCCGCCGGCTACTGTCGTGCAATTTGGGCCGAATCTACCGAGATTAGGGCTTGCTGGCAGTTGTTGCCTTCTGGATCGAAGAGAACGGCTGAGCGAATTATGCAGTCACTGGTGAGTATTCGGAATGATGGAGTCGAGGGGCATGGGATCGCTGGTGAAAGTAATCTGGATGCAGAGATAGATGCTATTGAATATCTCCTCGATACGTTTTCTATGCTGCTGCCGGTAGCAGATTCGGATGGCAAGAGCTATACGTTATCTCTTCACGATGGAGAGGCTTATAAGATTAAGTTATTGCAGCATCGTGATGGGCACTTGGTTTGCTACCGAAATATTAAGAAATCTTCTGCAGGTCGGTGCGTGGTAAAAGCGCAACTTGAACGTGGCTGGTTTCAGCGCGACGAAATTTCATATGAGGCTGATGACGTTTTTGCGAACGTCGTCATCAATGGTGAGGTTGGCAGATATGAGATTTTGCGTTCTTATGACCACGAGTGGTCTCCCCTAGCACTGTTTCCTAGTCGCCTCACAGAAGATTTCACCGGACGCCAAAAGGAAATCGATGAGCTGGCGGATTGGTTTGATGATACTGAGTCGCGTGCATGCATGCTGTATGGTGACGGTGGGATCGGTAAAACCACTTTAGCTGTTGAGTTTATTAGTCGTGTTTTGGAGGGGCGAGTTAAGTCTGGATATCGTCCAGAGCTTATTACGTTTTACACGGCAAAGAAGACGCGATGGGGGTTGCAGGGACTGGAAATTATTCGTTTGACTGATGTTGGCGTAGCGGACGTCGCGACGTTTGTTCCAAGAGCCTTGGAGGGGAACACGCTAGACCGGGCATGGTATACAAAGCCGCCTGAAACAGTAATTCAAATGTTAGCTAGTTATCTGGCTGAGACATGGGGCGTTAATCGAAATAATCATCTTCTTATTCTCGATAACACCGAAACGATGGCAACCAATGCGGACGAGATCCGAGAGTTGGCCAAACAAATTCGAGAGCTTTCTAGGAGGGTAGGAAGAGTATTGCTCACCTCCCGTCGGCGAGAGTCTATTGAAGCGCGGCATATCGAGATTAAGCCTCTTGAGGAAGACGAGTCGCTTGTCTTTTTACGTGCTCGAGGCACAACTTTGGCTCGGAAGTCGATTTTGGACGCAGGCGACAGTACTCTGAAACGCTATGGGCGGTCGCTTGGAAATAAGCCTTTGGTATTAGAGGTTTTTGTTCAGGCACTGGGAGCGCACGGTATAGGACTATCTCAAGCATTTGATCGAGTGATGCGGATGCAGACTCAGGATTTAGGCGAGTTTCTTTATTCCGACGCTTGGAACCGTATGTCTCCGACAATGCGCCATCTACTGTTGTTGATGTCCAAGGTTACGGATGTTCATGACGATACTCTTCTAAAGCTATGTTGTATTCACGTAGGTATATCCGTTATTGAGGCCTATGAGGCGTTAGAGGAAAGTCGTGGTATTGCGCAAATTACTAGTTTTAACGGGGTGGCACAGATACTGTTGAGCCCGGAATTTATGAAATATTGCGCAGACCGTACTGTCGAAATATCAGGAGTCTTCTGTCCAACGGCCGCGTCAGTAGAAAGAATCCGAGTCAGGTATAACGAGTTTCTTCGCAGTAAATCTGCAATGGTGAAAGACCGTCTGGCGATTGCATATCGGCATCCATATGCACGAGCTGCCTATATGGCATTTCATGAAGGCCGTGATGAAGATTGTGAGATGTTTTACGATTTGGCGGTTAACGCAGATGTGGATAATGGTTGGTTATATGACAGGTTCGCATTCTTCCTAATAAGTCGTCGCTTTATTCGTAGAGACGAAAGTTTAGACTGGGCGAAGAAGGCGACAAGTCTTATCCCTAATGATCCCGATGCTTGGTTCACGCGAGGAGCAATTGAATCTAAGCTCGGGCTGGTAAAAGATTCATTGGCTAGCTTAGACAGGGCCGCTGCTCTAGGTAAGCACAAACACCTTTGTTATTTGCAACAGGCCTACGCTTATGCAAACGATAACCCACCCAATCGAGCCCTTGCAAAATCTAAGTTAGTTGCAGCTGAAGATGCTGAGCCTAAGGGCGACAGTCTTCTTTGGAAATTTAGGAGCGAAGTTGCGGGACTCAGGCGTCGGTTGGAAAGACAAGAATTATGACCTTCTTATCGTAGAGCAGGACGCGAAGCGACAGACGAGCGAAGCCAAGTATCAATTGATGCTATAGAAGGGCGTAAAAAAGCCGTTCATGATCGAACGGCTTTTTTGACGATCTCAAGGTCCCAGTTTCAGCCTTCCAGCAGGCTGCGCAGCATCCACGCATTCTTTTCATGCAGCTGCATGCGCTGGGTCAGCAGGTCGGCGGTCGGTTCATCAGCGGCGGCATCGACGGTCGGGAAGATCGAACGCGCGGTGCGGGTCACGGCTTCCTGGCCGGCCACCAGCTGGGCGATCATCTCTTGCGCATTGGGCACGCCTTCGGCTTCGGGGATCGAAGACAGCTTGGCGAATTCCTTGTACGAACCCGGTGCCGGATAACCCAGCGCGCGGATGCGTTCAGCGATCAGGTCCACTGCCAGTGCCAGTTCGTTGTACTGGCCTTCGAACATCAGATGCAGGGTGTTGAACATCGGACCGGTCACGTTCCAGTGGAAGTTGTGGGTCTTCAGGTACAGCGTGTAGGTGTCGGCCAGCAGCTTGGACAGGCCGTCAGCAATCTTCTTGCGGTCCTTGTCGTTGATGCCGATGTTGATCGAGGGGGCTGCCACATTCTTCTTTGCCATCATTCGCTCCTTAGCTGTTCGGTTTTTCGTAAGCGGGTACATAACACTGCGCACTCCGCGATTCTATTGCAAATCGCAGACGGACAACCTGCGACCACGCAACTATTGATGAGACAGTGGGGCCGACGTTCCCTATTTCAATCGATTTTAGAGATAAATGCACGCCTATAAATCAATCGGGCCGATAGATCAAAACCTATCAGCCCGAGGTGCACTGCCTGCAATCGCAATCAGATCAAGTCTTCGCGCCCTGCTGCGCACTGCGATACAAGGACAGCGACAAGGCCACGCCACCAATGGCCGCGATGGCGGCAAACAGGAACACCTGCGCATACCCCAGCTGTCCTGCGATGGCCCCGGCCAGCGGGCCGGTCACGCCCAATGCCAGATCGAGGAATACCGAATATGCCGCCAGTGCCGCGCCACGATTGGCCGGCGACACCAGGCTGACCGCTTCCACCCCCAGCGACGGGAACACCAGCGCAAAGCCGAAGCCGGCCAGGCCCGCGCCCAGCAGCGCCAGTGCCGGCGTGGTGGCGCTCCACAGCAGCAACAGTCCGACGGACTCGGTCAGGAAGCACACCACGGCTACGCGATATCCGCCAAAGCGCGTAATGACATTGGCAAACAGCAGGCGCGCACCGACGAAGGCGGAGGAGAAGGCGGTCAGCGCAAAGGCCGCCCCGCTCCAGTGCTGGTCGGCGTAATAGAGGGTGATGAAGGTGGCGATCGAACCGAAGCCGATGGTGCCGAAGGCCAGGCCCATGCCATACGCAAACACCTTGCGCAGCACCAGTTTGAAGGACAGCTGTTCACCCGGGACCACCGGCGTGACCGGACCACCGCGCGCCAGCAGATAGCCCAGCACGGTGAGCAGCATGCCCGTCAGGCCGATCACGGCAAAGCCCAGCGAGCGATCCAGCACCACGCCCAGCGGGGCGCCGATGGCCAGCGCGGCATAGGTGGCAATGCCGTTCCAGGAGATCATCTTGGCGGTGTTCTCCGCACCCACGCGCCCCACGCCCCACATGATGGCGCCGGTGCCGACCAGACTCTCGCCCAGGCCCAGGAAAGCGCGGCTGGCAAACAGCAGTACCAGCGACAGGAAGGGCAGCGGCTGCGCCAGGGCCGACAGCAGCAGCAAGCCGCCGCTGGCCGAGCACAGCAGCATGCCGCGCATGACGGTGTGCTTGGCGCCCATGGTATCGATCATGCGGCCGGCATTGGCGCGGCTGACGAAGGTCGCGAAATACTGCACGCTGATGCCCAGGCCCGCGATCACCGAGCTGTAGCCCAGGTCGAGGTGGATGTAACCCGGCAGCACCGCCATCGGGATACCGATGGCCAGATAAACCAGGAAGGTGAAGAAGGCGGTAGAAATGATCTGCCGGGTGACCCTGGCCGGCGTCAGCGGACGCGGCGCGGCGGCAGGCAAGGACGTGCCGGTGGAACTGGGACTACAGGAATCGTCGGACATGGCGGGAAAATCGGAACGTGAATCCGGAACAACAAGCCGGAAGAGAAGGCCGCGCGCGCCGGTGTGCGCGTGAACAGCAACCCGAATTCTACTCCCGCCCTAAAAATGCTGCAGGACAGCAAAAGATTTTTGCCTGTCAATTCAGCAACTTAGTCGTTTTTGTGCGACGGCATGTTGCCGCCCGGGCGCATGTCAATGCTGGCAGCGCAGCGCTTCGGTGGCCCGCGCGCGCACGGCCGGCGCATAGTCGGCGCCGAGGATTTCCGGTTCCAGCTCGGCCAGATCGCGCTGCACGGCCGGTTCGCACCAGTGGCCGTTCAGGCGTGCCAGGGCCGCCAGCAGGTCAGGCGTGAGGCGATCCAGGACCGGGCGCACCTGCAGCGCCAGGTCAGGCGGATTGGTGAAGGGCGGGCGTTGCTCCACGCGCCACTGGCGATGCAGGTCGCGCTGCACGATCTTGCCGGCCTCGAACTGGTCCTGGAAGAAGCGCCGCGCCCAGGCGGCATCCAGGCCCAGTTTCTGCGCCCGTGCGGCCACGTCGTCGAGAATCACCGCTTCGCGTACCGGGTCGTCGATGGGGGCGTGCGAGTTCCACTTGCTGCGGGCCACGGGCGTGGCCACATCCAGGCGGGTCTTCTGCAGTGTCAGCAGTTGTTCGACATCGCTGCGCGAGGCCGGTGGCGGCGGCGTGGCGCAGGCGGTGAGCAGCAGGGCGGCCAACAGGGGGAGGGCGTAGAGGGGGCGGGAAGACAGACGGCGCATGAGCGGGAGCGTGGTGAGTTGAAAACGGCTGTGGATAAATCAACTGGCCGCAGTATAGCGCTGCGCCTGCCCGCCCGGTCATGGCACGCGCCCTTTATAATCGCGGGATGCAAAATCTTCTCCACAACCTCAATGAAGAGCAGCTCGCCGCCGTGACGCTGCCCGCGCAATCGGCGCTGATCCTGGCCGGTGCCGGTTCCGGCAAGACCCGGGTGCTGACCACCCGCATCGCCTGGCTGATCCAGACCGGGCAGGTCTCGCCCTCGGGCATCTTGGCGGTGACCTTCACCAACAAGGCCGCCAAGGAAATGACCGCGCGCCTGTCGGGCATGCTGCCCATCAATACGCGCGGCATGTGGATCGGCACATTCCATGGACTCTGCAATCGTCTGCTGCGCGCGCATCATAAGGATGCCGGACTGCCGCAGACCTTCCAGATCCTCGATACGCAGGATCAGCTCTCGGCCATCAAGCGTTTGTTGAAGCAGATGAACGTGGACGACGAGAAGTATCCGCCGCGCAACCTGATGTACTTTATCAACAGCGCCAAGGACCAGGGCCTGCGCGCCAAGGATGTGGATGCCTACGACGACTACAACCGCAAGTTCGTCGAACTCTACGAGCTCTACGACCAGCAATGTCAGCGCGAAGGTGTGGTCGATTTTGCCGAGCTGCTCTTGCGCACCTATGAATTGCTCTCGCGCAACCAGCCCTTGCGCGAGCACTACCAGGGCCGCTTCCGTCACATCCTGGTCGACGAGTTCCAGGACACCAACGACCTGCAATACAAGTGGTTGAAACTCATGGCCGGCCAGCACGGTGCGGTCTTCGCGGTGGGCGACGATGATCAGAGTATCTACGCTTTCCGTGGGGCGAACGTTGGCAACATGTCGGCCTTCGAACAGGAATTCCATGTGGAGAACCTGATCAAGCTGGAGCAGAACTACCGCTCGCACGGCCATATCCTCGACACCGCCAACGAGCTCATCGCCAACAACAGCAAGCGTCTGGGCAAGAACCTGCGCACCGATGCCGGTCACGGCGAGCAGGTGCGCGTCTATGAAGCCACCAGCGACCTGCAGGAAGCGCAGTGGATCATCGAACAGGTCAAGGATCTGATCGCCGAAGGCTGGGCGCGTAGCGAGATCGCCATCCTCTATCGTTCCAATGCGCAGTCGCGCGTGCTGGAACATGCGCTCTTCAGCTCGGCCATTCCCTATCGCGTCTATGGCGGCCAGCGCTTCTTCGAGCGCGCCGAAATCAAGCACGCGATTGCCTATCTGCAGCTGATGGACAACTTGCACAATGACTCGGCCTTCCTGCGCGTGGTCAACTTCCCTACGCGCGGCATCGGTGCCAAGGCCATGGAGTCCTTGCAGGATGCGGCGCGCCAGTATGGCTGCTCGCTCTATGCGGCCGTGCCTTACGTGGCGGGCAAGGCGGGCTCATCGCTGAACGCCTTCATCAAGCTCATCGAAGGTGCGCGCTTCGAGACCCAGCATCTGCCGCTACCCGAAATGGTCAAGGTGGTGCTGGACCTGTCCGGCCTGATGACCCACTACCGCAACGAAAAGGAAGGCGCCGACCGCATCGAGAACCTGGAGCAATTGGTCAGTGCTGCTACGCTCTTCGTCTCGGAAGAAGGCTATGGCCTGGACGCCCCGGCCTTCCTCGGCCCGCAGGCGCAACCCACGGCCGGTACGGCCATCACCACGGCGGATGGTGTGGAAGTGCTCGATGCCGATGCCCCGCTGGTGACCATCATGTCGCCGCTGTCGGCCTTCCTCTCGCATGCTTCGCTGGAGGCGGGCGACAACCAGGCCCAGGCCGGCCAGGATGCCTTGCAGCTGATGACGGTGCACTCGGCCAAGGGACTGGAATTCGACGCGGTCTTCATCACCGGCATGGAAGAAGGATTGTTCCCGCACGAGAACAGTGCCAAGGAAGAGGGGGGAGTGGAAGAAGAGCGCCGCCTGATGTACGTGGCCATCACGCGGGCGAGGAAGCGCCTCTTCATGACCTTCTCGCAGACCCGCATGCTGCACGGCCAGACACGCTACAACATGCGCTCACGCTTCTTCGATGAAATGCCGGAGCAGTCGATCAAGTGGCTCTCGCCCAAGATCGCCCAGCATCACTGGTTCGCCAATCCCAAGTCGGCCTGGGATGAAGTGCCGGAGGCGGGCAACAACAAGATTGCCCAGAGCTTCTCGCGCCAGACCGATTCCGGCTGGCGCATCGGTCAGAACGTGTCGCATGCCAAGTTTGGCGAGGGCGTCATCGTCAACATCGAGGGTGGTGGTGGCGCGGCACGGGCGCAGATCAACTTCGGCAAGTTCGGCATGAAGCTGCTGGATCTGTCGGTGGCCAAGCTGGAGAAAATCTGAAGGTCCACTGTCGCTGTTGAGGTGGTGTTGAAGGGGAAAACGCCCCCGTTGTCTTGAAAAGGACAACGGGGAGAACACCCCCTCAAAACTCCCTCATCCCCCTTAGTCTCTGTTGCTTCAGCCAGACCTTGATCTGCTGGACATCCTCGAAATCCGCCAACATCGACCGCAGCGCCTTGCCGTCTTCGCGCATCCAGGTCATTTCCTTGTTCAGATCGCGCACGACGCTCTTGGGTGACACGCGCGCTAACGGCGGCAGTCCATAGGTTTGCCTGAAATGCTGCTCGACGTGGAAAATTTCCTGATCCAGCTCGGCCAGCTGTTCCTTGAGAATCTGGTTGTAATGCTTCAATCGTTCCGCACTGATGTCGTTCAATGCAGCCTGGTCGATATGTTCCAGTTCCAGCTGGAGCTCAAGCAGTCTGAGCAGATCGTTCTTTTCATATGCCTGGTTGACCTGCTGCATCAGCAAGGTCTTGCGTTCACGCTCGGTGGCGTCAGGTTCGCGGTCAGGATGCAGGGCGCTGGCCAGCTTGCGGTAGACCGCGCGGATGGATTGGCTCAGTTCGGTACGCTCAGTCTCGCGTTTGACTTCCGCCGCGCGCTGGCGGGGCGACTTCTTCCGGCTGGCGCGACGCTCCTCGCGTGCTTGCTCCGCTGCCAGTTGCTCCCGCTCCCGCTCCTCGAGCAGGGCTTCCATTCGCTGCATGATCTCTTCCGGCGTTGCACTGCCCAGGTCGTCACCCAGATCAATGTCCAGCATGTCTTCGATTACCTCCCTGACCTCGTTGAGATCCGCTTCGGCCTCCAGGTCATAGTCGGACGCACTGTGCTGGTTGTAGATGAGCTTGAGTTCCGGGTCATCATTCTTCACAAGCAGGCGATGCGCCATGTCGGCAATCAGTTCCGAGAGCATGCCCCGCTCACCCTTGGTCAAGCCCTTCTGCGGCCATGCTTCATGCAGACGCCGGACCAGCCTGCCATTGAGCTCCTGCAACTCCCGGTCCAGCGGCAGGAATTGAGCAAGATACTTTTTCTGGAAGTCCGCCGTGGCACTCTCCCATTCCTGCAGACCAGCGCGCCGCTTGCCAATCTGCTTGATCAGGTCATTGAACTTCTTCTGGGCTTGCGAGAGGGGCGCTTCCTGGCTGGCATCGGCAATGCTGACGCTGCGCAGAGGGGGTTTATTCATGGAAGTCAGGGGGAGTAATTCAGAAGCAGGGATTCTAACCGTACAGGGGGAACGCAAATAATCGGTCAGCCGCGGCCGATCATGGCTTGTACTTCGTCCCACGTGGCGGCATACGCGCCCGCCTTCGAGGCCGCAATGGCCGCGCCGGCCGCCGCACATTGCAGATGGACCTGGGCGGGGGCCTCCGGCTGGCGCAGCTGGCTGGCAATCCAGCCGCCCATGGAGGCGTCGCCGCAGCCCACGGTGTCGATTACCTCGACACGATAGGCCGGCTGGTCGATGACCTGCTCGCCCTTGATCCACTGCATGCCCTTGGCGCCCAGGGTGTACAGAATCTCCGCCTGCGGGGCCAGGGATTGCAGGGTGGCCAGCGCATTGGTATCACCGGGGAAGAGGCGCTCCAGGTCTTCGTCGGAAACCTTCACGTAGTGCGACAGCGACAGCAATTGCTGGAACAGGATGCGATACGACGGGCTGTCCATCAGCTTGCGCCAGTTCGGATCGAAGGCGATCTTCTTGTTGCGCAGTGCCGCTTCCTGGGCGATCTGCAACAGCCGCGAGGCCAATGGTTCGCGGGTCAGGCTGATGCAGCCGAAGTGCAGTACGCGCGCCTCGTCCAGCCATCCGGCCGGCAGGCGCTGCGGGTCGAAATGCAGGTCGGCGCTGTCGTCGCCGATGAAGAAGTAATCAGGCGGCGTGGTCGAGGTCACCATGGCCAGCAAGGGGGCCTTGGCGTGCTGCTGGGTGAAGCGCATGTCCAGTCCGGCCGCTTGCGTCAAGGCATACAGCTCGGCCCCGAAGACATCGGTGCTGACACTGCCGGCATAGCCGGTGGCCACGCCCAGCCGGGCGGCGGCGCGCGCCACGTTCCAGCAGGCACCGCCAGGAATGGCGCGCCACTGGCCGTCAGGCTGGCGGATGAAATCGGTCAGGGCTTCGCCGAAGACGACGAATGCGGCGCTCTGGGTCATGCTGGTCTCCGTGGGCTTGTCGTTGTGTAAGGTAGTCAATGCCTAGCTGGCTCAATCCTGCAATGCGTGGCGCGCGCAGGTCTCGTCGGTGACGAGACCCGTGAGCCAGCCGCCGCGCAAGGCCGCACGCACGGCGTCGGCTTTCTTGCTGCCGCCGGACAGCGCGATCACGGGCCGTTGCGGGGCCTGCGCCAGCGGCGGTGTGGTCACCCGTGCGGCCAGCGAGGAGCTCAGCATGGCGCCGTCTCTATCGAAGGCGTGGCAGATCATCTCGCCCACCGCGCCCTGGCGCTGCAGGTCGGCCACTTCCTCGTCGTCGATGAAACCGTCTTCGTGCATCGCGCCCTGCAAGGCGATGGTGCCGATGCCAAGGAAGGTCACGTCGGCGCGTTCGGCCAGGCCGGTCACGATCTTGTAGGCGCGGTGGTTGCACCACTGCTGACGGTCGCGTTCGCTCTCGGCTACGCGCGGCGCGGGCAGCAGGTAGAAACGCGCGCCCAGTTTTTCTGCCGCTTGCAGGGCGACGTCGTAGCGATTGGCCGACCCGTCGGAGGCAAAGGCGCCGATCATCGAGACGATCTGGTGCTGCGGGCGCTCCAGTTCCGACAGGCGCTCGATGGCCGCCTTGAGCGTGCGCCCCGAGCCGACATTGACCACCAGCGGCGCCTGCGAACTGAGATATTGCTCCATCACCTCGGCCCCGGCCACGGCCAGCATCTGCTGCACTTCCTGCGATTCGTTGGGATTGTCCGCACCGCCCGCCCCCGGCACTACCCGGCAGACTTCCAGCCCGTAGCGCTCTTGCAGGCCCTGCGCCAGCTCCAGGCAGGAGGAGACCGGATGCGTGATCTGCACCCTCACCAGGTTGGCATCGGCCGCATAGGCCACCATGCGCTGCGCCATCTGGCGCGAGATACCGAGCCGCTCGGCAATTTCGTTCTGGGTGTTGCCGGCCACGTAGTACATCCACGCGGCGCGCGCCGCCAGGTCCAGTTTGGATGCGCTGCTAGACATGTTCTCCTCGCCAGCCGCCCCGCCATGACCATGCAGGCGGGCGCGGACTGTCTCTGTGATGTTGATCGGGGTGAATTCCCTGCTGGGTCGCCATTTTACGGCCAGTTGACCACGCCATTATTGCGAAGCTTGGGCAAATGCTCAATCGAAAAGCAAATGCTTGACACGAATTCGAGAATCGATGAATATTTGCCCATAAAAATAATATTTGCTCAAAACTCGTTCGCAAAAATCGCCTTTCCCTGCATGCGTGCATGGGCCTGACCGGCCGCTGCCACCCAGGAAGAACGTGCAGGAGGGCCCATAACATTCGGAGACCAGCATGTCCAAACTCGTGCGCCCTCGTGCGTCCGGCTTCACCCGCGTTCGCTTCACCCTGGCCGCTGCGGCCATCTCGACTCTGTTTGCTGCCGGGCTGGCGCAGGCCGAGCCGGTGACGCTGAACATCGCGTCCATCAACAACCCCGACATGATCGAGCTGCAGAAGCTGGCACCGGCCTTCGAGAAGGCCCATCCCGACATCAAGCTGCGCTGGGTCACGATGGAAGAGAGCGTGCTGCGCCAGCGTTTGACCACTGACATCGCCACCAACAGCGGTCAGTTCGACCTGATGACCATCGGTGCATATGAAGCGCCGATCTGGGCCAAGAAAGGCTGGCTGGCGCCGATGACCGGCCTGCCGGCGGACTACGATGAAGCCGACCTGATCAAGCCGGTGCGCGAAGGACTGACGGTCGATGGCAAGCTCTACGCGCTGCCGTTCTACGCCGAAAGCTCGATGACCTATTACCGCAAGGATCTGTTCGAGCAAAAGAAGCTGACCATGCCGCAGCGTCCGACCTGGGACGAGATCGCCAAGCTGGCCGCGCAACTGCATGATCCGGCCAAGGGGGTCTATGGCATCTGCCTGCGCGGCCGCGCCGGCTGGGGTGAGAACATGGCCATCATCACCACCATGGCCAATGCCTGGGGTGGTCGCTGGTTCGATGAGAAGTGGCAGCCGCAGCTGTCTTCGCCGGAGTGGAAGAAGTCGGTCAATTTCTATGTCGACCTGATGCGCAAGTACGGTCCGCCGGGCGCCAGCTCCAATGGTTTCAATGAAAACCTGGTGCTGTTCTCCAGCGGCAAGTGCGGCATGTGGGTCGATGCCACGGTGGCCGCCGGCATGCTCTATCACGGCAAGGATTCCAAGGTCTCCGACAAGACCGCCTTTGCGCCGGCGCCGATGCAGGTGACCGACAAGGGTTCGCACTGGTTGTGGATCTGGTCGCTGGCCGTACCGAAGTCCTCCAAATCGCAGGACGCGGCCAGGAAGTTTGCCGCCTGGGCCACCTCCAGGGAATACATCAACCTGGTGGCCAAGGATTCCGGTTGGGCTCTGGTGCCGCCGGGTACGCGCAACTCGACCTATGCCTCGGCCGAGTACAAGAAGGTCTCGCCCTTCTCCGACTTCGTGCTCGATGCGATCCAGACGGCGGATGCCAACAAGCCGACCTTGAAGCCGGTGCCCTATACCGGTGTGCAGTTCGCCACCATCCCCGAGTTCCAGTCGATCGGAACCGTCACCGGCCAGGCCATTGCCGGTGCGCTGGCCGGCAAGACCAGTGCAGACGCCGCACTGGATGCAGCCCAGGCTCAGGCCGTGCGGATGATGCGCCAGGGGCGCTACCTCAAGTAAGGCGTCGCGCAGGTCCTTCCGATGGCATGCAGCGTGCTGCATGCCCCGCGCGCGGTGTGAGCGGCATGCCTCTATGCCGACCGGCACCGCGCCGTTCTCCCCGGCTGCCCGCTGCTTGCGAGCGGGCAGCCGGACTGAAATGCCGAGGCCGTCATGTCCACGATCCACTCCACCCAGGTGTCGTCCACCTCACCGATGATGCAGAGTTCTTCCCAGCCTGCTGCCCGCAGGCAGCAGACCAGTCCGCCGCGCAAGGAGCGCTTCAATCCCATCCGCCTGATGCAGATGCCCTCGGTGCTGATCCTGCTGGCCTGGATGATCGTGCCCCTGGCGATGACCATCTATTTCTCGGTCAATCGCTACAACCTCCTGGCACCTGACCAGACCGGTTTCGTCGGCCTGGAGAATTACGCCTTCCTGTTGCAGGACCCGGCCTTCTGGCCCTCCATTGGCAATACCGCCCTGCTGATCGGTTCGGTGCTGGCCATCAGCGTGATCGGCGGCACCTTGCTGGCGGTGCTGTTCGACCAGCCTTTCCGCGGACGCGGCATTGCGCGCCTGCTGGTCATCGGCCCCTTCTTCGTGATGCCCACGGTGGCCGCGCTGATCTGGAAGAACATGATCATGCACCCGGTCTACGGCATCCTGGCTTACGTGATGCGCCATCTGGGGCTGGAACCCATCGACTGGCTGGCCGAATTTCCCATGCTGTCGGTCATCATCATCGTGGCCTGGCAGTGGATTCCGTTTGCCTTCCTGATCCTGCTGACGGCCTTGCAGTCGCTCGATACCGACCAGAAGGAAGCCGCCCAACTGGATGGCGCGGGACCGGTGCGCATCTTCTTCTACATCGTGCTGCCGCACTTGAAGCGCGCCATCACCGTGGTGATCATGATCGAGACCATCTTCCTGCTGTCGATCTTCGCTGAAATCTTCACCACCACCGCAGGCGGCCCCGGTACGGCCACCACCAACCTGACCTTCCTGGTCTATTCGATCGGCCTGCAGCAGTTCGATATCGGTATCGCCTCGGCCGGCGGCATCTTCGCGGTGGTACTGGCCAATATCGTCTCGTTCTTCCTGGTGCGCATGCTGGCCAGGAACCTCAAGGGAGTCAACGAAAAATGAGCGATCCAAAGAAAAGCCCCCTGTGGGTAACGCTGCTGGGCTGGACCTGCGCCATCGTGCTGTTCTTCCCCATCTTCTGGGTGGCGGTGACGGCTTTCAAGACCGAATCTCAGGCCTATACACCCTCGCTGATCTTCCTGCCAACGCTGGACACCTTCCGCGAAGTCTTCAGTCGCAGCCACTACCTGGGCTATGTGCAGAATTCGCTGATCGTCTCGCTGGGCTCGACCCTGCTGTCGCTGCTGCTGGCGGTACCGGCCGCTTACTCGATGGCCTTTTTCCCGACCGGTCGCACGCAGAAGCTGCTGCTGTGGATGCTCTCCACCAAGATGATGCCGGCGGTGGGGGTGCTGATCCCGATCTACCTGCTGGCCAAGAATACCGGCCTGCTCGATACGGTGACTGGCCTGACCATCATCTACACGCTCATCAACCTGCCCATCGCGGTGTGGATGGCCTTCACCTACTTCAATGACGTGCCCAAGGAAATTCTCGAGGCAGCCCGCATCGATGGTGCCAACGCCTGGCAGGAAATGATTTACCTGCTCCTGCCGACGGCCATGCCGGGGCTGGCCTCCACGGCCCTGCTGCTGGTCATCCTGTCGTGGAATGAAGCCTTCTGGAGCCTCAACCTGACCAGCATCGATGCGGCGCCGTTGACGGTCTTCATTGCCTCCTATTCCAATCCGGAAGGATTGTTCTGGGCCAAGCTGTCGGCGGCGTCGCTGCTGGCCATTGCTCCCATCATGGCGCTGGGCTGGCTGGCACAGA
The DNA here is from genome assembly GCF_013359625.1 of Herbaspirillum sp. C9C3. NCBI lineage: Bacteria > Pseudomonadati > Pseudomonadota > Betaproteobacteria > Burkholderiales > Oxalobacteraceae > Herbaspirillum > Herbaspirillum sp. C9C3. The sequence goes on along the minus strand of NZ_JABFMQ010000003.1, from coordinate 62,058 downwards.
AGCAGTTGGTACGCGGCCTGACCTTCGGCGCGGTGAAATGATGATGGTCCGTCAGGCGATCACCCATCTGATCTGCGACTGCGACGGCGTATTGCTCGACAGCGAGAGCATCGCGCTGCGCGTGCTGCATCGTGAATTGCTGCCGCTGCTGCCGGCCTGCAGCGGGGCTGACGACGCGCAGCACGAGGCACAGCGCAGTGCCGCCCTGCATAGCGCCATTGCGCATCGTCTGGGCATGTACACCGACATCCTGCTGGGCGAAGTCGATATGGAATTCGAGCTGGGTCTGGATGCGATCCGCACCGAGCGCATCCATCAGAGCGTGGCGCTGGCCTGCGGCGAAGAAGCGCAGCCGGTGCCGGGCGTGGTCGAGGCCTTGCAGGCGATCCGCCTGCCGCGCGCGGTGGCCAGCAACAGCGACGCACCACGCATCGAGGCGGGCCTGCGTCGCTGCGGTTTGTATTCGCAGTTTGCCGGACGGATCTACAGCGGTCACGATGTGGCCCATCCCAAGCCTGCGCCGGATGTGTATCTCGCCGCCGCCGCCGGATTCGGCGTCGAACCGGCGCGTTGCGTGGCGGTCGATGACAGCGTCACTGGCGTGCGAGCGGCGGTGGCCGCCGGCATGCACGTACTGGGCTTCACCGGCGTGGCGCATGACCGCAAGGCGATGGCGCGCAAACTGAAGGAGGCCGGTGCGCATCAGGTCTTCGAGGACATGAAACAGTTTCCGCAACTGGTGAGTGAATTGATCTGGCTGCGCTGAACAAGCAACAAGCAGCGCGCAGTCCCCCCTACAAGAGAACGAGGAGAATCCCATGGCAGCCGTGAGCATCAGAAATCTGGCCAAGCGCTACGACGACAACGAAGTCATGCGCGACATCAATCTGGATATCGAGGATGGCGAATTCGTCGTCTTCGTCGGTCCCTCGGGCTGCGGCAAGTCGACCTTGCTGCGCATGATCGCAGGACTCGAAGAGATCAGCGATGGCGACCTCGACATCGGCACCCGCCGCATGAACGACGTACCCGCCTCCAAGCGCGGCGTGGCCATGGTGTTCCAGTCCTATGCGCTGTATCCGCACATGAGCCTGTACGACAATATGGCTTTCGGCCTCAAGATCGCCGGCAAGTCCAAGGCCGAGATCGATGCCGCCGTCCAGCATGCGGCGAAGATTCTGCACATCGATCACCTGCTGGACCGCAAGCCCCGTGCGCTCTCCGGCGGCCAACGCCAGCGCGTGGCCATCGGTCGTGCCATCACGCGCCAGCCCAGCGTGTTCCTGTTCGATGAACCGCTGTCTAACCTGGATGCAGCCCTGCGCGTGAAGATGCGCCTGGAATTCGCCAAGCTGCATGATGAACTCAAGACCACCATGATCTACGTCACCCACGACCAGATCGAAGCCATGACCCTGGCCGACAAGATCGTGGTGCTCTCCGAGGGCCGCATCGAACAGGTGGGTTCGCCCCAGCAGCTCTACCACCATCCGGCCAATCGCTTCGTGGCCGGTTTCATCGGTTCGCCCAAGATGAACTTCATCGATGGCAGCGTGGCCGCCATCCAGGCCGAGGGTGTACAGGTGCAGTTGCCCGGTGGCGGCCTGCAATGGGCAGCCGTCGACGGCAGCACGCTGCAGGCGGGCCAGAAGGTCACGCTGGGCGTGCGTCCGGAACATCTCAACATCGCCGAAGGCCAGGCCGCGTTGCAGGCACGCTGCACGGCACTGGAACTGCTGGGCGATTTCTCTTACCTCTATGCGGCCTATGAAGGCAGCGAAGATGCGTTGATCCTGCGGGTTCCCGACAGTCTCGATCCGCCGCATGGCAGCCTCTTGCACCTGGCCGCTGATCCGGCGCGCTGCCACCTGTTCGGTGCCGACGGTCAGGCCTTGCCGCGCCTGGCATCGAGCGGGGCGGCGCAGCGCCAGCATTGACCTCTCCGTACATTCACTTCATCGACAAGGACCAGGCATGACCCGTACCGCCACCTCTCCCGACCAGGACGCCGCTGACAGCCTGACCTGGCTGCACATCGGCGCCGGCTCCTTCCATCGCGCCCACCAGGCGGTCTACCTCAATGCCTTGCGCGAGAGTGGTGCCGACCGTCGCTGGCAACTGGCGCTGGCCAATATCCGCGCCGACATGAGCCCGCTGCTGGAGGCGCTGGCGCGCCAGCAGGGCCAGTACACGCTGGAAACCGTCACGCCCCAGGGTGAGCGCAGCTACCAGCGCATCGCCGCCATCGGCCGCATCCTGCCGTGGGATGCGCAGCTCAAGCAACTGATCGCCGCTGGTGCCGAAGAACGTACCCGCATCATCTCCTTCACCGTGACCGAAGGCGGCTACTACCTCGACCACCACTACCAGCTCGACACCGGCAACCCCGACCTGGCCGATGATCTGCGTTGCGCCCTCGATGGCAGCGGTACGCCCCGCACCATCTACGGCGCGATTGCCGCGATCCTGCGTGCGCGCAGCCAGGCGCATCCGCAAGCGGCCCTGACGCTCCTGAACTGTGACAACCTGCGCCACAATGGCGAGCGTTTTCGTGATGGCCTGCGCCAGTTCCTGAGGCTGCGCGGCGAGACCGCACTGGTGGCCTGGATGGAGGCCAACACCAGCAGCCCGAACGCCATGGTGGACCGCATCACACCCCGCCCAACACCGGCGGTTGCGGCCCGTGTGAAGGAAAAGACAGGTGTCGACGATCCCTGCGCCCTGATGGGCGAGTCCTTCATCCAATGGGTGATCGAAGACGACTTCAAGGCCGGTCGTCCACGCCTGGAGGCGGCGGGTGTGGAGATGGTGCAGTCAGTGCTGCCCTATGAGGAAGCCAAGATCCGCATTCTCAATGCCAGCCATAGCTGCATTGCCTGGGCCGGTACGCTGGTTGGGCTGCAATACATCCACGAGGGCACGCTGCGCGACGATATCGGCCAGATGGCGCATGACTACGTAACGCAGGACGTGATCCCCTGTCTCACGCCCAGCCCCATCGACCTGGCGGCGTACCGCGATACGACGCTGGCGCGCTTCTCCAACCCGGCCATCCAGGACACCAACCAGCGCGTGGCCGCCGATGGCTATTCCAAGATCCCCGGCTTCATCCGTCCGACCTTGCAGGAGAGCCTCGATGCGGGCCGTCATCCGCAGGCCACCGCCATGCTGCCAGCCCTGTTCCTGGCCTTCCTGCAGCGCTGGGCGGCTGGCCAGCTGCCTTACGAATACCAGGACGGCATCTTCGATGCTGCCGCTGCGCGCCGCATGCTGGAGGCCGAGGATGTCGTGCTGGCCTTCTGTCAGGATGCCGTGCTGTGGGGTGAACTGGCCGGTGATGCGCGGCTGGTGGCCCTGGTGCGCACGGCCCATGAGCGCGTGCAGCAGTGGCTGACGCAGGCGCGCTGAGGCTGCCCTTTGCAGGCGAGGCAGCATAGAATTGCCGTTCCGTGACGGATAACGAATAACGAGGAGCACCATGTATCTTGGGATCGACCTGGGTACGTCCGAGGTCAAGGCGGTGGTGATTGACGACGCGGGCGCGCTGCTGGCATTGGCCGGAAGTACGCTGAGCGTCTCGCGCCCGCATCCGCGCTGGTCCGAGCAGAACCCTGCCGATTGGTGGCAGGCCACCTGTGCCACCGTGGACAAGCTGCGCGAGCAGCTCGGCAGTGAGCGTTTCGGCAGCATCCGCGCCATTGGCCTGTCGGGTCAGATGCACGGGGCGGTGTTGCTGGATGCGCAGGATGCCGTGCTGCGTCCGGCCATCCTCTGGAGCGATTCGCGCAGTGCTCCTGAATGCGCCGAGCTGGAACGCCGCGCGCCGCGCCTGCATGGCATCGCCGGTAACCTGGCCATGCCGGGCTTCACCGCGCCCAAGCTGCTATGGGTGGCGCGGCATGAGCCGCAGCTGTTTGCGCGCATCGCTACCGTGCTGCTGCCCAAGGATTGGCTGCGTTTGATGATGACCGGTGGCAAGGTCTCCGATCCGTCGGATGCGGCGGGCACGCTGTGGCTGGATGTGGAAGGACGCAACTGGTCCGATGAATTGCTGGCCGCCTCGGGCATGCGGCGCGACCAGATGCCCATGCTGGTCGATGGCAGTGCAGTGTCCGGTACGTTGTTGCCGGAAGTGGCGCAGGCGTGGGGGCTGGATGCGGACGTCATCGTTGCTGGTGGTGCTGGCGATGGTGCGGCCAGTGCGGTCGGGATCGGTGCAGTCAGGCCGGGTGATGGCTTCCTTTCGCTGGGCACCTCGGGCGTGCTGTTCGTGGTCAATGACCGCTTCCGCCCGAATCCAGGACGCGCGATTCACGCCTTCTGTCATACGCTGCCGCAGCGCTGGCACCAGATGAGCGTGATGCTTTCGGCGGCCAGTTGCCTGCGCTGGTTCTGCCGTCTGTGTTCGGTGGACGAGAAAAGCCTGCTGGCCGAGATCGAGCAACTCGATGAAGAAGCGCGCAACAATGCCCCATTGTTCCTGCCGTATCTCTCGGGCGAGCGCACCCCCCACAATGATCCCTATGCGACCGGCGTCTTCCACGGGCTGACCCCGGAACACCAGCGTGCCGCCCTCGGTTATGCGGTACTCGAGGGCGTGGCCTTCGGCATGGTGGATGGGTTGGATGCACTGCGTGCAGCGGGCACGGATGTGGCCGAATTGTCGCTGGTAGGGGGTGGAGCGCGTAGCGTCTATTGGGCACAATTGCTCGCCGATGCGCTGGAGGTCCGCATCGTCACGCACGTGGGTAGTGAAGCCGGTGGTGCGCTGGGTGCGGCACGGCTGGCCTGGCTGGCCGATGGGGGGGACGAAGCCGAGGTCTGCCGCAAACCGGCCCGGCAGGCGCTGTACCAGCCGGATGCGGCAAGGCATGCGGCCCTGCAGGTGCGCTTGCAACGCTATCGGGCCATCTATGCGCCGTTTGCACCCTTGCACGGGGAGGGCCCTTAACTTCAATCAGAGGAGAGATATGCAGGTCATCGAATGCAGTGAAGCCCAGCTCGATATCCTGGCCAGCTTGTTCAACGACTACCGAATCTTCTATGAATATCAGGACGACTTGCCGGCATGTCGTCACTTTCTGGAAGAGAACTTGCGATTGCGTCGGTCTTCGATGTTCTTGTTGATCGATGACGCGGGAAACGCGATTGCTTTCGCGCAGTGCTATCCCGCAACTTGTTCACTGAGCATGCGCCCTTACCAGTATCTTTCCGATCTGTATGTCATCCACAGTGCGCGCCAGCAAGGCCATGGCCGCACGCTGATGAAGTATCTCCGCGATCACTTCAGCGCGCGGGGGGCGCAAAGGATCACGCTCGATACCGCTACGACCAACTTGACCGCCCAGCGACTTTACGAAGCGCTGGGCTATGAGCGGGAGCAGGTCTATATCACTTATCACCAGGTGCTGGCGGGAGCTGCACAGCCCTGAGCGAGCCCGTCGCTACAGATCCGCTATCCGGGTGTAGCGTCTCATCGCCGCTTGAACTTGAACACCGAAATCGCCTGCAGCAGACGCATGGTCTGCTCTTCCAGGCTGGTGGCGGCGGCCGCCGCTTCTTCCACCAGCGAGGCATTCTGCTGGGTGCTGGCATCCATCTGCGTGATGGCTTCGTGCACCTGGTTGATGCCCGCGCTCTGCTGCTGGGTCGCTTCGTTGATCTCGCTCATGATGCCCGAGACCCGCTGCACCGACGCCACGATGTCGCGCATGGTGCTGCTGGCCTGCTCGACCTGGCGGTTGCCTACTTCCACCTTGGCTACCGAGTCGTCGATCAACTGCTTGATCTCCTTGGCCGCTGCCGCCGAGCGCTGCGCCAGCATGCGCACTTCCGAGGCCACCACGGCAAAGCCGCGGCCCTGCTCGCCGGCACGCGCTGCTTCCACGGCGGCGTTGAGCGCCAGAATGTTGGTCTGGAAGGCGATGCTGTCGATGAGGCCAATGATGTCGACGATCTTGTTGGAGGATTCGCTGATCTCGTTCATCGTCGTGCCGGTGCTGGCCACGGCATCGCCACCGCGCATGGCAATGGCCGATGCGGTGCCGGCCAGCTCGTTGGCCTGGCCCGCGTGATCGGCATTCTGGCGCACCGTCCCGGCCAGCTGGTGCATGCTCGACGCGGTTTCTTCGAGGTTGGCCGCCTGCTGTTCGGTCCGGCGCGACAGGTCCATGTTGCCGGTAGCGATTTCGCGCGTGGCCAGGTTGATGGTCTCGACGTTGGAGCGCACGTCGCCGATGATGGCAGTCAGATTTACATTCATCTGGCGCAGCGAGGCCAGCAGGCGCCCCAGCTCATCATGGCGGGCACTCTCGATGTGCACCGAGAGATCGCCACCGGTGATGGCATGCGTAATGTCCAGCGCCTGCTGCAAAGGCTTGATGAGCGCGGCGCGCAGGGCGATCCACTGCACCACCGACAGCAGTGCCGCGGCCGCCGCCAGCGCGCTGATCCACCACTGGTGCAGCGTCATCATGCCGGCCACCACGACCGCGATCTGGATGGACAGCATCACGCCCATGGAAAGATTGAGGCGCGTATTCAACTGCATGCGGCCGAGCTTTCCCAGCCATCCCGCCAGTCCCGTGCGCACCACCTCGCCGCGATGCAGGGCGATCCCCTTGGCCTGACCGCGCCGGATGCGGGCGTAAAGTTGCTCGGCTCCCTCCACGGCTGCGCGTTCAGGCTTGGTCCGCACCGACATGTAGCCGACCACCTGGCCGTTCTCGCGGATGGGCGTGACGTTGGCACGGACCCAGTAATGGTCACCGTTCTTGCTGCGGTTCTTGACCAGCCCGGTCCAGGGCGTACCACCTTTGATCGTGGCCCACATGTCGGCGAAGGCTTCGGACGGCATGTCGGGATGACGGATCAGGTTTTGCGGCGCGCCCAGCAATTCCTCTTCCTCGAAACCGCTGATTTCGATGAAGTAGGGATTGACGTAGGTGATGTTGCCCTGGAGATCGGTCTTGGAAACGATGGCCCGGCCATCGATGAGCAGGCGCTCCTGTCCTGTGACCGGCATGTTCATGCGCATCTGGTACCCCCGTGTAAGAAGCTGTGTGGTGATGGAAAGTCCAACTGGCGGGGGGGCGGTCGAGCAGGCAGCGTTCGCCTTTCCCTTGCGAACGCTTCGAGCCGGGCGCGCCAGGCAGCGACAGCCTGGCGCAGGTCCCGTCTGACGGGAATGAGGCGTCAGTCGGTGGGATTGTCTCCGGATTGCGGGCTGTCGGACCCTCTGCGGGGCTTTCCGAAGACGCTAGTGTAGGTCGGATAGAACGAGCAGTACATGATGACCGTCAATATTATCGAGATCGGCAGCAAAATGAAGAACACCACCGTGATGCTGCCGGTCAGCAGCGTGATGACCATGCTGATGACGGTGGGGACCACGATGGCGATCACGATCCAGGCCAGGCCGTAGAGCAGGAAAGCGCCACCGGCACGGCGTACCGTGAAGAAGCTGTAGAACAGCGCTTTGCCCAGCGGCATCTGCTGCCACATGATCAGGGGCGCCGCGTACCAGAAGGCCATGGCGGCCGGTACATAGAGGGCGGCGGCCACCAGCATGGCCAAGCGCATGCTGCCGGCGGCGCTTTCCAGTTCCTTGGTCGACAGCCCGCCACCCATCATGGCTTTCCAGAAGGTGCCGCCATCGGCCAGTGCCGAGGCTGCCACCACCAGCGTGGCCACCAGCAGGTAGAGCAGGCCGAGTTTCAACAGCGTATTGCGCGCCGGGCTGCGAAAGCCCACCAGCAGCAGGTTGGGGAAGACCCGTTCACCGCGCTCGATCTGGGCGCAGGCCTGCATGAAGGACATCGAGAACAGCGGGATGAGGATCAGCGGCAGCATCTGGCCGAGCACCGGGATGATGCCCAGGGCCAGCATCAGGAACATGTAGGCGAAGAACAGCGTCGAGATCTCGGCCGGTTGTTTTCTGAACAAGGCGAAGCCCTGTTTGACCCAGGACCAGCCGGTGTGTGCGGGGATCTTTTCCATGGTTCCAGTGCTTACAGCGATGGTGGCGCATCCTGGATGCGCAGGCGCAGGATGCGTTCGAAGTGCGTGGGATCATGCGGCGTGAGCATTTCGGCTTCGCGCGGCAGGTAGAAATCGTACAGGCGCGACAGCCAGAAGCGCAGGGCGGCGGCACGCAGCATGGGCTGCCAGGCAATGCGCTCGGCCTCCGAGAACGGACGCACGGCGCGATAGGCGGCCAGCATGGCATCGCTGCGGGTGGTGTCAAGTACGCCCGTGTCCAGGTCGACGCACCAGTCGTTGACGGTCACGGCCAGGTCGAAGAGCCAGGTATCGCAGCCGGCGAAATAGAAATCGAAGATGCCCGAGAGCTGCTCGCCCACGAACATCGCATTGTTGCGGAACAGGTCGGCATGCACCGGACCGCGCGGCAGGGCGCGGTAGTCGGCGGTGGCGGCGAAGTCCTTCTGGTACTGCACTTCACTGGCGAGCAACTGGCCCAGTTCGGTCGGCAGGAAGGGCAGTACGGCCGGGGTGGTCTCCAGCCACCAGGCCAGGCCGCGCAGGTTGGGCTGCAGGATCTTGAAATCCTTGGCTGCCAGGTGCATGCGCGCCAGCATGTCGCCCAGAGCGGCGCAGTGCACCGGTTGCGGGTCCAGCTGGGACTGGCCTTCGAGCTTGCTGACGATGGCCGCCGGCTTGTCGTTGAGCAGACTGACGATGGCGCCCTTGTCGTTGGGCACCGGCGCGGGTACTGGAATGCCGCGTTGTGCCAGGTGGCGCATCAGTTCCAGGTAGAAGGGCAGCTGTTCGATGTGCAGCTTCTCGAACAGGGTGAGTACGTATTCACCGCGCTCCGTGCCGATGAAGAAATTGCTGTTTTCGATGCCCGAGGAGATGCCCTTGATCGAGGTGGCGCGGCCGAGCGGGAATTGTTCAATCCAGTCCGAGAGTTGTTCCAGACTGACCGGTGTAAAGACTGCCATGACGAAAATGAAAAGAGGGTACTGGCTGAGGCGCATTGCCGACAGGTCCGGCAGCTGCGCGAGGCAGGCGGCAGATACGCCGACCTTCCTGTTCCTGGACCGGCCGCGCAGTGCGGCCGGCTAACGTGGTAGTGCATGCGCCCTTCACCGCAGGGGCAAGGGCGCGATCACGGGATCACTTCTTGGTGGTGTCGTCGGTTTCGCCTTGCTGGGGCTTTTTCACGCCCCAGTCGAACTCGCCGACCTTCCACTGGGCCGAGCTGGGTGGCGGGCTTTGTGCATCGCCGGGGGTGGAGCCGCCCAGTTGCGGATTGGGGCGGATGTAATAGGTGCTGGGGCCGGACTTGACCTCGATTTCCTTGGTCTGGCCGTGGTCACGGCGTTCCTTGATGCTGTTGCCCTGATTGCGGCTGTCTTCGCCGGGCTTGCGGATGGTCACGGCTGGCGGTTCGCCTTCTTCCAGCTTCTCCAGTTCGGGCGGCGGCGGAGCGGGCTGGGCAGCCAGGCCAGCGGGCGGGGTTTGCGCCAGGGCCAGCGGCGCGGCCAGGCCAGCCGATGCGCACAGCAGCAGCGCTGCCAGGGACTCTTTGAACCGGAGTTGGGATGGTTTCATGATCTTGTGAAGAAAAAGGGGGTGTCGTTTTCTTCATTGTAGCAAACCATCAAGGTCTGGCCCTCGCGTTTCTTCACAGGAATGGTTAATTGGACAACGTTCTGATGCGAGCACGTGCGCTGGTTTGCACAGTACCCTGCCGCCGACGCTAGTCCAGCAGCGGGATGCGGGTACTGAGCCAGTCTGCCAGGGTGGGCGGCATGGGGACGACCTTGACGAAATCTTCATCTTCGCCTTCGCTGGCATCGAAGTAGGCGAAGTGGTCGCGTGCATAGTCCAGCAGCACGGGGTAGGGGCCGCCCCATCGCACGGTGAAGTAACGTACTGCGCGCCATTCGCCCTTTTCATCGAAGATGCGCAGGCGGATGTGGTCGCGCCGGTCGGCATCGCTGCCGCTGCCGCACAATTCAATGCGAAACTGTTCGCCCCGGTACTCGCGCAGGCCGCCATTGAGCTTCTGGGTGTACATCTCGCATTGCCGGTAGTGCGGGCGGGTAGTGGTGACCAGCGCGATGGCCACGCCATAGCTCATCAACAGCATGTAGAGCAGGGTGGTGGTCTGGTAGGCCGGACGCCAGCGCGGCTTGGCCAGCACGATGACGCGGCCCATACCGTAGTAGAAGGCCGCCAGGGTGATGCTCATGAGCCCGGCCGTCAGCCAGTAGAGCGCCTCCCGATGCTGCAGCAGGGCGGCCCGTCCGGGGTGGAGTCCCCATTCGTGCAGGATCGCCGGCGGCAGCAACAGCATGGCTACACCCGCGGCGATCGGCACCAGGCTCAGGAACAGCCCGGCGTAGAGCGTACTCAAGAGCAGCTGGGTAAGGTAGACGCGGGCGACCGGCATGATGGTACAAGGGGAAAATGAAATGAATCTTCACGTAGTTGCCTTGCATCATGAATTCTCACGCGGTCGTTTCAAATCGTACGTTGGTGAGGGAAGTGAAGATTTTTGCACTCATGGGGGGTGAGCGGCTTGTGGGAGGTGACGTTTAGGCGGGGGTGGTATTGGCGTATGAGGGGGGATGTGAAATGTCAGGCATTTTTCCGCCCGCTGCCATTGAGTTTCCGAGTAATCAGGGCGCATTGAGCGAAGTGTGGTGCAAAGACGCCGGCAATCTCAGGATGAGTGCCGACAGCGAGGCGGCGCAGCTACAGACGAGCGGTGAAGTGACATTTTTATGTTGACGATTGCACCCGCCCAGATTGGAAAGAAGTTGAAAGAAGTCGTATTGCATGCCAGCTGTAATGCTTACCGCAACAAAGGTAAACAGAGGTATTGACGTGCTGAGGCGATCACCCCAAGGTGGAGGCATGAAGAGCGTCTTCTCATAGTCAGGGTCGTCGACGTCGAAATATCGGATGCGATCATTTAAAGAGTGACGAGAACAGGCCCTGGTTGTTGCTTTCTTCCTGCAAACGCTCAAAAAACAAGCGGGCGAAACGCTCTCACGTCCCGCCCGCATGGAGGAAGACTACAACCGCAGCCGCTTACAGATACATCCCGCTCTGCCGCTCTGCTTCCTGCTGGGTTTCCGCCGCCTTGTCCTTCTCGGCGTGGAATTTCTGGATCGCTGCCAGCACTTCCGCAGGCTCGTCGATCACCTGCAGCAGGTTGACATCCTTGGGCGAGATCATGCCATCGTCCACCAGACGAGTCTTGATCCAGTCCACCAGACCGGCCCAGAATTCGCTACCCACCAGGATCACCGGCATCATGCGCGACTTGCCGGTCTGCATGAGGGTCAGCGCTTCGGTCAGTTCATCGAGCGTGCCGAAGCCGCCCGGCAAGACCACATAGGCATCGGCATACTTGACGAACGCCACCTTGCGCGCGAAGAAGTGACGGAAGGACAGTGAGATATCCTGCCACGCATTACCGTGCTGTTCGTGCGGCAGTTCGATGTTCAGGCCCACCGAGGGCGAGGCACCTTCGTAGGCGCCCTTGTTGGCCGCCTCCATGATGCCGGGGCCGCCACCGGAGATGACGGCATAGCCGGCGTCGGAGATCAGACGGGCGATCTCCACACACAGTTGATAATGGGGATTGTCGGGCTTGATCCGGGCAGAACCGAAGATGGAAACGGCAGGACGCAGCTCGGAGAGACGTTCGGTCGATTCGATGAATTCTGCCATAATCGTGAGTACATGCCACGACTCGCGCGCCTTCTTGGCCGTCGCGCGTTCGATGTCCCCCACCTCCCGCAGACGCGGGACATTTTTTCCTCTCTGTTCCATATGCAAAAAACCTTGTTGTTAGTTGATGGTTCCAGTTACCTCTATCGTGCATTCCATGCCCTGCCCGATATGCGTAACGCGGAAGGCGCGCCCACCGGTGCGCTCTACGGCATCATCAATATGCTGCGCCGACTGCGCAACGATTATCCCGCAAGTTACGTGGCCTGTGTGTTCGATGCCAAGGGCAAGACTTTCCGTGATGATCTCTATCCCGACTACAAGGCCACCCGCAAATCCATGCCGGAAGACCTGGCATTGCAGATCGAACCGATCCACGCCGCCGTGCGCGCCCTGGGCTGGCCGATCCTGATGGTCGAGGGCATCGAGGCCGATGACGTCATCGGTACGCTCTCCGTACAAGCCACCGCCGCCGGCCTCGACACCATCGTCTCCACCGGCGACAAGGACATGGCCCAACTGGTCAACGAACACGTGACCTTGGTCAACACGATGAGCAATGAAGTTCTCGACATTGCCGGCGTGACCGCCAAATTCGGCGTGCCGCCCGAGCGCATCGTCGATTATCTGAGCCTCATCGGTGACACCGTCGACAACGTGCCCGGCGTCGAGAAGTGCGGCCCCAAGACCGCCGTGAAGTGGCTCACCGCCTATGGCTCGCTCGATGGCGTCATGGCCAATGCCGACAAGATCACCGGCGTGGTCGGCGAGAACTTGCGCCGTGCCTTGGACTGGCTGCCACAAGGCCGCGTACTGGTGACGGTCAAGACCGATTGCGACCTGTCGGCGCACATGAAGTCCATCCTCGAATCGCTGACCATGCAGCCGGTCGACAAGGAAGTGCTCAAGGATCTCTTCACCCGCTACAACTTCCGCACCTGGCTGCGCGAGCTGGGCGAGGGCAGCGAGCCCACTGGTGCCAAGGCCCCGCTGGTCGGTGCCAGTGCCGCAGCGGCACTGGAAACGCCGGCCCAGGGTGGCCTCTTTGCCGCCGCGCCCAAGGTCGAGTACGAGACCGTGCTCACCGATGCGCAGCTGGATCAGTGGATCACCGCCATCAACGCCGCCGAGCTGACCGCCGTCGATACCGAGACCACCTCGCTGGACGCGATGCAAGCCGAGCTGGTCGGCATCTCGCTGTGCTGCGAGCCGGGCCGTGCTGCCTACATTCCGGTGGCGCACAGCTACCAGGATGCCCCCGCACAATTGTCGCGCGAACACGTGCTGGCCAAACTGAAGCCCTGGCTGGAAGACGCCAGCAAGCCCAAGCTCGGCCAGCATCTGAAATACGACAGTCACATCTTCGCCAACTACGGCATCCGTCTTGCAGGCATCAAGCACGATACGCTGCTGGAATCCTACGTCTTCGAATCGCATCGTCCGCACGACATGGACAGCCTGGCCGCGCGTCACCTGGAGCGCAAGACCATCACCTATGCCGAGGTATGCGGCAAGGGCGCTTCCCAGATAGGCTTCAATGAAGTGGCCATCGAGCGCGCCACCGAATATGCCGCCGAAGATGCCGAGGTCACGCTGGCGCTGCATCAGGCCATGTGGCCGCAGATCGAGCATGATGAGAAACTGCGCTTCATCTACGAGAAGATCGAAGTCCCGACCTCGGTGGTACTGCAGAAGATCGAGCGCAATGGCGTGCTGATCGACAGCGACCGTCTGGGCCAGCAATCGCACGATCTTGGCAAGCGGATGCTGGAAATCGAACAGCAGGCCTACGATCTGGCCGGTCAGCCCTTCAATCTGAATTCGCCCAAGCAACTGGGCGAGATCCTGTTCGGCAAGCTGGAACTGCCGGTGGTCAAGAAGACCGCCTCCGGCGCGCCGTCCACCGATGAAGAAGTATTGCAGAAACTGGCCGAGGATTATCCGCTGCCCAAGGTGCTGCTGGACTATCGCGGCCTGGCCAAGCTCAAGTCCACCTATACCGACAAGCTGCCCAAGATGATCAATCCGGCCACCGGTCGCGTGCATACCAATTACGCGCAGGCCGTGGCGGTGACCGGCCGTCTGTCCTCCAACGAGCCCAACCTGCAGAACATCCCGATCCGTACCGCGGAAGGTCGTCGCATCCGCGAAGCCTTCGTTGCGCCTGAAGGCAGCGTGATCGTCTCGGCCGACTATTCGCAGATCGAGCTGCGCATCATGGCGCATATCTCGGAAGACGAGAACATGTTGAAGGCCTTCGCCAACAACGAAGACATCCACAAGGCGACCGCCGCCGAAATCTTCGGCATCGCGCCCGAGCAGGTCGAGTCCGAGCAGCGCCGCTATGCCAAGGTCATCAACTTCGGCTTGATCTACGGCATGAGCGCCTTTGGCCTGGCCGGCAACCTGGGCATCGAACGTTCGGCGGCGCAGATGTACATCGACAAGTACTTCATGCGCTTCTCGGGCGTGAAGCGCTATATGGATGAAACACGCCTGCAGGCCAAGGCGCGCGGCTATGTGGAAACCGTCTTCGGGCGTCGTCTGTGGCTGCCCGAGATCAACTCCCCCAACGGTCCGCGCCGCCAGGGCGCCGAGCGCGCGGCGATCAACGCACCCATGCAGGGCACTGCCGCCGACCTCATCAAACTGGCCATGATCGCCGTGCAGGACTGGCTGGAATCGACCGGCATGCACAGCCGCATGATCATGCAGGTGCACGATGAACTGGTGCTGGAAGTGCCGCAACAGGAGCTGGACAGGGTGCGTGAAAAGCTGCCGGAATTGATGAAAAATGTTGCGGAGTTGAAAGTTCCCTTGCTTGCCGAGGTCGGAATCGGTAAGAATTGGGACGAAGCGCATTAATCTTCACATCCGTGTCATGATCAAGCGGTTTTCCCCCGCGCGACAGTGCGGGGACCTGAACGATTAGGCAAAAAAGCAAGATTGACAGAACGGCAAGCTGACGTCGCGACCGGGCCGAGACCGGTCGTACACGTCAGCAGGCGTCAGCAACGCCGGCCAAGTCGACACCTGAATCACAAGACAAGCAGGATCGCGTCACAACCGCAGACCGACGAAGACGGGATGACGCGCTGGGTGGAACCGGACCGGGTCCGGGCAACCGAGGCTGAGGCAGGCAGGCAGGGGACAAACACATTCACACCTGAGCATGACCGCATGCGGCTCGTGGCTTTCGTCATCTCCGTCTTTCCGTCCGGCCTCCGATGAACACATGGGAGGAGACGTCATGAAGTCTGCAATGAAAGTGGGTACGCGCCTGGGGCTCGGGTTTGCGTTGGTAGTCATGCTGCTGGTGCTGGTGACCGGCTTTGGCATCTTCAACATGCACCAGGTGCAGGGACGCTTCAACCACGTGGTCGAGGTCAAGAATCCCGAGAGCGCGCTGGTCAAGGACATGCTGGAGACCGTCGGTGAGCGCTCCATCTCGCTGCGCAACCTCATGCTGCCGGCCGCGCCTGAGGACGTGGACATCGAGGCGCAATACATCGAAGCCCAGACGCTCAAGTACAGGATGGCCGCGCAGAAGCTGCAACAGTTCTTTGCCGACTCGGCCGATACCAGCGAAGAAGAAAAGGCGGCCCTGCCCAAGATCCAGGCGCAGGCCACCAAGGCCGAGAAGCTGATCAACGAGGCGGTCGAGTTCGGCAAGCGCCGCGAAGCCTATGAGCTGGCGCAATTCCTGAAGGAGCAATACCTGCCGGTGCAGAAATCCTGGCAGGTTGAACTCAAGGCCCTGGCCGCGCTGGAAGACAAGCTCAACCGCGAAGCCGCCGACAGCAGTGCCGCCGCCTATGCCCGTGCGCGCTTGCTGATGCTGATCATCAGCGCCGTTGGTGTGGTGAGCGCGATCCTGGCAGCGCTGTGGATCACGCGCCAGATCCTGCGCAAGCTGGGCGGCGAACCGGACTACGCCGTGCAGATCGCCGGACAGATTGCCGAAGGCGACCTGGCCGTGGTGATCGATACCCGCGCCGGCGACAACGACAGCCTGCTGGCGGCCATGCGGGTCATGCGCGACAAGCTCGCAGCCATCGTGGCCGAGGTGCGGCGCGGTTCGGAAACCATCACCACCGCCTCCACCGAAATCGCGCGCGGCAACCTCGACTTGTCGGGTCGTACCGAGCAGCAGGCCGGGGCGCTGGAAGAGACTGCCTCTTCGATGGAGCAGCTCAATTCCACCGTCAAGCAGAATGCCGAGAACGCGCACCAGGCCAACGATCTGGCACTGGCCGCTTCCGATGTCGCGGTGCAGGGCGGCAGTATCGTCTCGCAGGTGGTGGAGACCATGCAGTCGATCAATGCGTCTTCGCAGAAGGTGGCCGACATCGTCAGCGTGATCGACGGCATCGCCTTCCAGACCAACATCCTCGCACTCAACGCCGCGGTGGAAGCGGCGCGCGCAGGCGAGCAGGGACGAGGTTTTGCGGTGGTGGCGTCCGAAGTGCGTTCGCTGGCGCAGCGCTCAGCCTCGGCGGCCAAGGAAATCAAGGTGCTCATCGGCGATTCGGTGGGCAAGGTGGAAAATGGCAGCAAGCTGGTCGAACAGGCCGGCAGCACCATGACCGAGATCGTCACCAGCATTCGCCGCGTGACCGACGTGATGACCGAGATCACCCACGCCAACCGCGAGCAGAGCAGCGGTATCGAGCAGGTCAACGAAGCCATCATCCAGATCGACGACATGACGCAGCAGAATGCCGCCCTGGTCGAGCAGGCTGCAGCGGCGGCCCGCTCGCTGCAGGAACAGGCGGCTGGATTGCAGCAGTTGGTGAGCGTGTTCCGCATCGATGCGGCGCAGGCGCAGGTGGCTTCCTCCGCGCGCGCCCGGGCTGCCGCAACCGAGCACGTCATCGACGTGACTCCCGCTGCCCCCGAGCTGCCGCCCGGCAACCCGGCGCTGGCCGTGCAAGGCTGAGGCATCATCAACGCGTAGCGCCGATTGCGGTTAGACTCGGGCTAGGGATGAGCGGGCGCGCACGGCGTGCCGGCCCGTCAGGTGTCCTGTTCCAGGGAAGCGGTCTGCAAGGGCCGCTTTTTCATGCGCGCCTTCTCGCCCCGCATCACTTCCACCACAACGAGGCCATGTGCCACCAAGATGGAGAACCCGATGAACGACTTTCGCAATGATGTCGACAGCCTGCTGGGCCAGAGTACCCTGAGCGGCAACGCTGACCGCCGCACTTTCCTCAAGACCGCCCTGGGCACCGGCTTTGCCGCCGCCGTGCTGCCGGTGTGCGCGCAGACCATGATCAAGACCGATACCCAGGGCCTCACCGCCGGCGAGGTCTCCATCGAGGTCAACGGCCAGCGCGTGCCGGCCTATCGTGCCCAGCCCGAGGGCAAGACCGGTCTGCCGGTCATCATCGTGGTCTCCGAGATATTCGGCGTGCATGAGCACATCGCCGATATCGCGCGCCGTTTCGCCAAGCTGGGTTATCTGGCCATCGCACCGGATTTCTTCGTGCGCCAGGGTAATCCCATGGCCTATACCTCCATTGCCGAACTGCAGAAGGAAATCATTTCCAAGGTGCCCGATGCCCAGGTCATGGGGGATATCGATGCCTACGTCAAATGGGCCGGCGAAAACGGCGGCGACCTCAAGCGCCTGGGCATCAACGGCTTCTGCTGGGGGGGCCGCATCGTCTGGCTTTACAGCGCCCACAATCCCAAGGTCAAGGCCGGGGCCGCCTGGTACGGCCGCCTGGTGGGCGACAGGACCGCTCTGTTCCCGCAGCAGCCCATCGATATCGCGGCCACCCTCAAGACGCCGGTCATCGGCCTGTACGGTGGCAAGGACCAGGGTATCCCGGTCTCCACCGTGGAGCAGATGAAGGAAGCCCTGCAGAAGGCCGGCAACAAGTCGGAATTCCACGTCTACATGAATTCCGGCCATGCCTTCAACGCCGATTACCGCCCCAGCTATGTGGAAGCCGATGCCAAGGATGCGTGGAGCAAGGTGGTGGCCTTCTTCAAGCAGCATGGCGTGGCCTGATGCCGATGCCATAAACCGGAGGGGCTTCTTCTTGGTGCGCCTCTGATGCAGATCAAGGCAGGGCGCACCAAGATGTGCAGCTTGCAGGTGAGGGGACGGTATTTTCCGTCCCTTTTTCATTGATGCACGGAAAAATCACATGGGTTTGCGGCATCTCCGGCCTTGGCACGCCGTTTGCTAAACAAGGCAGTGAGTAGAAGCGGCTAGCAGTCGGTAACGAATCCACTTACCTTCTTGCGGGGCATTGCTCGTGACGCCATCGGAACGCTCCGATGGTCCCTCTGTTTCGACAGGACACGAGACCATGCACATTGCCCGCGCGCCCTTTCTTTTTTCCTCGCCGCTTCGCGCGGCATTCCAGCTGCTTCGCTTTTCGATTCGCCTTTCTCGTGGTGCCCGCAG
Organism: Herbaspirillum sp. C9C3; assembly: GCF_013359625.1. Taxonomy (NCBI): domain Bacteria; kingdom Pseudomonadati; phylum Pseudomonadota; class Betaproteobacteria; order Burkholderiales; family Oxalobacteraceae; genus Herbaspirillum; species Herbaspirillum sp. C9C3. Next base: position 43,931 of record NZ_JABFMQ010000003.1, on the reverse strand, counting down.
TCGAGGTGCGCGATGAATGCCGTGCGCGATCGTTTCGATGGCAGCGCCACCACCACTTTGATGTTGCGGGTGAGGGCAGTGCGTCAGGCTGCCGAGGATATCCGTCTGTTTGAACTGGTGTCGCTGGAGGGCGCGGCGCTGCCACCCTGGACGCCGGGCGCGCATGTGCGCCTGCATCTGCGGGATGGACTGGTGCGCGCCTATTCGCTCTGCAATACTGCGCAACAGCGCGACTGCTACGTGATTGCCGTCAAGCGCGAGGCTGCTTCGCGCGGGGGTTCCGCCTTCCTGCATGCGCAGGTGCAGGAGGGTACTACGATCAGTGCATCGCCTCCCGTGAATGCCTTCCCCCTCATCGCCGATACGCGCGCGCCGCTGCTGCTGGCCGCCGGCATCGGCATCACGCCACTGCATGCGATGGCCGCCGAGCTGGCCGTGCAAGGCAGGCGGCATCGTCTGCATTACTTTGCACGCAGCCTCGCACACGCCGCTTTCTTTCATGAACTGGCGGCCTGTTCGCAAGGCATGTCGCTGCACCTGGGCCTGGACGGGGTCGAGACCGAGCGCGCCTTGGCCGCATCACTGGCAGCCGTGCCGCCTTCGTCCCCGCTCTACGTGTGCGGACCTTCACCCTTCATCGAGGCTGCACGCCGCCACGCCCGACTGGCAGGCTGGCACGAGCAGGACATTCACTTCGAACTGTTCGCCGCACCCGTGAAGCCGTCCGCAAATGCAGATGCAGATGCAGAGGCAGCTCCGCTCAGCGAGGTCGCCGACCGTGCTTTCGAGCTGGTACTGCACCGCTCCGGCCTGCGCTGCGAGGTCGCGCCCGGTCAGAGCATCGTGGCAGCGGCAGCGCGACTGGGCGTGGTGATCGGTACGTCCTGTGGCGAGGGCTTCTGCGGCAGCTGCGAGAGCACCGTACTGGAAGGCCAGCCCCTGCACCGCGACAGTGTGCTCTCGGCCGCCGAGCGCGCCGGTGGCCATCGCGTCCTGCCGTGCGTGTCGCGTTGCGTCGGCCGGCGGCTGGTACTGGATCTGTGATTGGCGAGTGATCAAGGCAAGTTCAACCCACCTGGAGAGGAAGGCGATGAAGAAGCAAGCGATGCAAAAGCGAACATTCCTGCGGCACGTGGCCGCTGTGTGGCTGGGACTGGGCGCAGCAGCCCTGTCGATGCCGGGCCTGGCGCATGCCGAGGACAAGGTCACGCTACTGTCGAACTGGTACGCGCAGGCCGAGCACGGCGGCTTCTACCAGGCGGTGGCCAAGGGTATCTATAAAAAATATGGCATGGATGTGACCATCAAGATGGGTGGCCCGCAGGTCAACAACATGCAGATCCTGGTGGCCGGGCAGGCGGACTTCAGCATGGGCTACGACTTCACCGTGATGAAGGGGATCGAGCAGGGCCTGCCGCTGGTGACCGTGGGCACCTCCTTCCAGTCCGACCTGCAGGGCATGATGACGCATGAGGATGTCACCAGCCTGGGGGACCTGAAGAACAAGACCATTCTGGTCGCCGGCTCCGGCCAGTCGAGCTGGTGGCCATGGCTCAAGGCCAAGTACGGCTATACCGATGCCCAGTCCAGGGCCTATACCTTCAACCTGCAGCCGTTCTTTGCCGACCCCAACATCGCGCAGCAGGCCTATCCGTCATCCGAACTGTTCCAGGCCGACAAGGCGGGCGTGAAGAGCAAGTTCTTCCTCTTTGCCAGCGCAGGTTATCCACCGTATGGCACCACCATCGTGACCTTGCAGAAGACGGTGGCGACCAAGCCCGACCTGGTGCAGCGCTTCGTCAAGGCCACTGCCGAGGGCTGGAAGAGCTACCTGGAAGACCCGGCACCGGCCAATGCGCTCATCAAGGCGGACAACAAGAACATGAGCGACGAACAACTGGCCTATGCCGTCGGCAAACTGAAGGAACTGAAGGTGGTCACCGGTGGCGATGCGGCCAAGATGGGTATCGGCGTGATGACCGACGAGCGCTGGAAGCAGACCTATGACGTCATGGTGGCCACGGGCCTGCTCAAGGCCGGGACCGATTATCACAAGGCCTACACCACCCAGTTCGTCAAGGACATGAAGGTCATGCCCTGAGCTTGCTGATGGTCCGGATGGCTGCCATGTTGCGCAGGCCGGGGCAGCCATCCTTCTTCGCGTGAGGACGCCATGATTCCCTATACACCACCGATGACCGCGCGCCACATTCCGGTGATCGATTTTGCTGACGCGTTTTCTCCCGAGCTGGCCCGCCGCGAGGCGCTGGCCTGGGAGATCCACAAGATCTCGCGTGATGTCGGTTTCTTCTACCTCGTCAACCACGGCGTGCCGCAGGCGCTCATTGAGGGACAGTTCGACTGGGCACGGCGTTTCTTTGCGCTGCCCCTGGCCAGCAAGTCGGCCATCGACATGCGTCACTCTCCCTCCGGCTATGGCTATGAGCGCATGGGGGCGCAGGCGCTGGATGAAGGTTCTCCTGTCGATCTGAAGGAAGGCTTCCAGTTCGGCTTCGACATCGCGCCCGATCATCCTTACGTGCAACGCGGCTTGCTGCGCTACGGCCATAACCTGTGGCCGCACGACTTGCCGGGTTTCCAAGCGCATGCGCGGCGATATTACGAAGCGGTACGCGCGCTGTCCCATCGCCTGCTGGGCGTGATCGCACTGTCGCTGGAGATGCCGGAGGATTTCTTCGAGCCGGTCTTGCAGACACCCATTGCCACCCAGCGCATGCTGCACTATCCGCCGCAACCGGCCGGGGCGCAGCACAACCAGATCGGCGCCGGCGCGCATACCGACTGGGGCCTGGTCACCATCCTCGCGCAGGATGCCATCGGCGGACTGGAGATCTGCAATGCCGATGGTCAGTGGGTGAGCGCGCCACCCATCGATGGCAGCTTCGTGGTCAATATCGGTGACCTGCTGCAGCGGTGGAGCAATGACCTGTATCACAGCAATCCGCATCGCGTTCTCAATGCCGGCAGTGCGCCGCGTTATTCCCTGCCGTTCTTCCAGGATGGCGACCAGGCCGCCGTGGTGGCCTGCCTGCCGAGCTGTTGCAGCACCGAACGACCGGCGCGCCATGCGCCCTGCACCATCGGCGAGTACCTGGAAATGAAGGTGCGGCAGACCTTCGGAGCGGTGGTGGCCTGAACAGATTTTCCGGCGAAGGCGACCGTGTTGGCACGCCGGCCGGACCACTGCGGACCATGATGTCCGCAGTCCAAGCAGAAGGAGCAGCATCATGCTGGTGACCCAACAAAAAGTCTTGCGCAAGTTCTGGTACGCGCTCATGCCCGTCTCGCAATTGAAGGACGGTCCACAGCCCTTCACCCTGCTGGGCGAGAAGCTGGTGGTGTGGCTCAAGGAGGACGGTACGCCCGCCGCCCTGCAGGATCGCTGTTGCCATCGTACGGCGAAGCTGTCGAAAGGCTTCGTGGAGAACGGCAACATCGTCTGCGGTTATCACGGTTGGACCTTCAATGGGCAGGGAGCCTGCGTGCGCGTGCCGCAGAGCGTGGATGGCAGCGTGCCCTCGGGCGCGTGCGTGAAATCGTATTTCTGCAAGGAACGTTACGGCTACGTGTGGGTGGCACTGGAAGAACCGCTGCGCGACATTCCCGATTTCCCCGAAGATGGCGCTCCGGGCTACCGCCGCATCTTCCAGTTCTACGAGCGCTGGGAAACCAGCCCGTTGCGCATGATGGAAAACTCCTTCGACAATTCTCACTTCAGCTACGTGCACCGCGCCACCTTCGGCCTGTACGACCAGCCCAAGCCCGAGAAGTACGAGATCAACGAAACCGATTACGGCTTCGAAGCCGAAACCCGTGTGCCCATCAAGAACGTCCCGGCCAGCCATCGCGTGACCGGCAGCACCGCCGACACCACGGTACGCCACATGTTCAACCGCTGGTATCTGCCCTTCGTGCGCCGCTTCGGCTGCACTTATCCGGAGAGCGGCCGGCACCACATCATCTACAACTGCGCCACGCCCATCGATGACGGCGCCATCATGCTGTCGCAATGGCTGTATCGCAACGATACCGAAGAGCAGTGTTCCGAAGCCGAGCTGATCGCCTGGGATGCGCCCATCCTGGTGGAGGACCGGGAGATCCTGGAGGCCACCGATCCCGACGCCTGCATCGACGTGCGTCGCCGTCAGGAATTCCATATGGCCTCGGACCGTCCGGGTCTCATCATGCGCCGCATGTTGCTGCAATTGCTGGAAGAGCACGGCGAATCCGAAGTGTTCCGCATCCACCCCGCTGCATGAACCCGTCAGGAGATCCCATGGACAGAGATGAACACGCCATGTCGCAGGCCGCGGCATGGGAGCAGGAGAGTGCGGCCGCAGTTGCTGGTGCACCGCCGGTGCTGTCTGCGCAGCGGGTCGAGAAGACCTATCGCAATGGCACCCGTGCGCTCGATGAGGTCAGGCTCGATATCGGACGCGGTGAGTTCGTCTCGCTGCTGGGCCCGTCGGGCTGCGGCAAGAGCACCTTGCTGAAGATGTTTGCCGGGCTGGAAGAGCCCTCCCACGGCCATCTCCGCTGGTGGGGCGGCAACCTGGCCACGGTCGGTACTCCTGAGCGTACCCTGGCCATGGTGTTTCAGGAGGCCACGCTGATGCCATGGGCCACGGTGGAGCAGAATGCACGTCTGCCGCTGGACTTGCGCCAGGTGCCGCGCGCGCAGGCCGATGCGCGCGTGGCCGAGGCGCTCAAGCTGGTCGGCCTGGAAAAATTCCACAAGGTGCTGCCGCGCGAACTCTCGGGCGGCATGCAGATGCGTGCCTCGATCGCCCGTGCGCTGGCGACATCGCCCAACCTGCTGCTCATGGATGAGCCCTTCGGCGCGCTCGATGAATTCACCCGCAACAAGCTCGACGCCGACCTGCGCGATATCTGGAGCCGGCAGGATCTCACCGTGGTCTTCGTCACCCACAGCATCTATGAAGCAGTGTTCCTGTCCTCGCGCGTGATCGTGATGGCGGCCCGCCCCGGTCGGGTGATTGCCGATGTGGCCATCGATGCGCCTGGTCCGCGTGATGAAGCTTTTCGCATTTCGGCGCCCTTCATGCAGTATTGCAAAACTCTTTCGGATTACCTGACGCTGGCCAACCAGCAGGGAGGCGGCCATGAAGCCCAACACTGATCCGCTGATCAATCGTCCCGGTTTCTGGCGCGTGGCCGCGCCCCTGTCCATCGGTATTGCGCTGCTGCTGACCTGGCAGATCGTATGCACGCTGCTGGAGGTGCCGCCTTACCTGGTGCCCACGCCGGTGCTGATCGCCAAGACACTGGTGGCCGATTGGAGCATGCTGATGGATTCGCTGCTGGTGACGTTGAAGATTACCTTCCTGGCCTTCGTGCTGGCGGTGATCCTGGGCGTGGCGATTGCCTTCGTGTTCGTGCAGAGCCGCTTCATCGAAGTGAGTCTGTTCCCCTATGCGATCATCCTGCAGGTCACGCCCATCGTCGCCATTGCGCCGCTGATCATCATCTGGGTCAAGGACACCACGGCGGCGCTGACGGTGTGCGCTACCATCATGGCGCTCTTTCCCATCATCTCCAACACCACGCTGGGACTGCGCAGCGTCAATCCGGGCCTGCTCAACCTGTTCCGGCTGAACAAGGCCACGCGCTGGCAGACCTTGCGGCGTCTGCGCATTCCCAGCGCCCTGCCTTACTTCTTCGGCGGCCTGCGCATTTCCAGCGGGCTGGCGCTGATCGGGGCCGTGGTGGCAGAGTTCGTGGCCGGCACGGGCGGCACTGGTTCGGGGCTGGCCTATCAGATCCTGCAGGCGGGCTTCCAGCTCAACATTCCGCGCCTCTTCGCCGCCTTGCTGCTGATCACGTTGACCGGCATCCTGCTGTTCTGGCTCATGAGCGCGCTTTCCCGCGCCATGCTGGCTGGCTGGCATGAGAGCGAGATGGCATGATGATCCCAACTCAAGGAGCCGAATCCTCATGAACACTTTCCTGATCAGGAACCTGCAGGCCATCATGACCGGCCTGCCCGGTGAGGCTGCACGCCACGCCGGTCCGGACATCCGCGTGAGCGACGGCGTCATTGCCGCCATCGGCCGGCTCGATGCGCTGCCGGGTGACAGCGTGATCGATGCCAGCGATTGCGTGGCCTATCCGGCCTGGGTCAATACCCACCATCATTTGTTCCAGTCGCTGTTGAAGGGGGATCCGCTGGGCATCAATGCCACGCTCACGCCCTGGCTGGCGGCCACGCCCTATCGCTATCGGGCCAGGTTCGATGCCGAGCTGTTCCGGCTGGCCGCGCGCATCGGCATGGTGGAATTGATGCGCTCGGGTTGCGGCACGATTGCTGATCACAATTACCTGTACTACCCCGGCATGCCCTTCGATACCTCGGAGATCCTCTTCGAGGAGGCCGAGCGACTGGGCCTGCGTTTCGTGCTGTGTCGGGGGACGGCGACCCGCACGCGGCAGCTGGAAGCGGAGTTGCCCAGTGCCCTGCGACCGGAGAGCCTCGATGCTTTCCTCACCGATATGCAGCGCCTGGCGCGGCGCTTCCATGATCCCGCGCCCGCATCAATGCGGCGCGTGGTGATGGCGCCGACCACGCCGCTCTATTCGGCGGCGCCCGAGGAAATGGGCGAGATCGCCAAGGCGGCCCGCGCAATGGGTTTGCGCCTGCACAGCCATCTCTCGGAGACGGTCGGCTACCAGGACAGCGCACAAGCCATGCACGGCTGCCGTCCCGTGGAATTCTGCGAACGCATTGGCTGGCTGGGGCCGGACGTATGGTTTGCGCACCTGGTCAAGCTCGATCCCGAGGAAATTGCCTTGCTGGGAAGTACCGGAACGGGCATCGCCCATTGCCCGCAAAGCAACGGTCGGCTGGGCAGTGGCATTGCCCCGATTCGCGCGCTGGAGGCGGCGGGCGTGCCGGTATCGATCGGGGTGGATGGTGCTGCCTCCAACGAGGCTGCGGACATGATCTCGGAAACCCATGCCGCCTGGCTGATGCAGCGCGCGCGGCGTGGACAGGAGGCGATACCGGCCGTGCGCGGCGGCCATTTCGAAGGAGGTGCCGACGAGGCGACGGTGGAAGACGTGGTGCGCTGGGGGAGCACCGGCGGTGCGCGCGTGTTGGGGCTGGACGGACTGCAGGGGCTGCAGGTCGGTCAGCAGGCTGACATCGCCCTGTACCGGCTGGATGATCCGCGCTATTTCGGCCTGCATGATCCGGCCATCGGGCCGGTGGTCTCGGGTGGGCGGCCTTTCCTGAAGGCAATGTGGGTCGGTGGCCGCGCCGTGGTGAGCGATGACCTCATTGCCGGCGTGGATCTGACCGAGTTGGCAGCGCAAGCGCGGCAGGCCGTCAGAAAAATGCTTTGTAGCAACTAAGGGCCGTGTAAAAGCGGCTGCTTGCGGCCGCCTTTACGGGCGCTTGCCCATGAGCCGCATGGGATCCCGGCCAAAACTGCTAAAATGCCGGGATGATCAAGAGACGCAATTCTCCCTTCAGTTTCTCAGCCGAGGATTTCGACGAATCCGTGGATTCCTTTGGCGCCTTCGACCCGTTCCATTCCGACTCCAGCTCCCGCGATGCCGCCTCCGCCGATGACGGCAAGCAGGCGGAGGGGGAGGACGCTGCCTCCGAGGAGGCTCGTCCGCCGCTGGAGCTGGACCTGACCGACCATTTCCTGATCGCCATGCCGTCCATGCTGGACCCGATCTTCGGCGGCACCGTGGTCTATCTGTGCGAACACAACCATAACGGCGCGCTGGGCGTGGTCATCAACAAGCCCACCGACATGACCATGGACGTGCTGTTCGACCGCATCAACCTCAAGCTGGAAATCCGGCCCGACACCCCCGATGCCATGCCCGAGCTGTATCGCCGCCCGGTCATGTTCGGCGGTCCGGTGCAGGTGGAGCGCGGTTTCGTGCTGCATTCGACCTCGGAGAAATATTCCTCGACCCTGCAGGTCACCGATGAAGTGGCGCTGACCACCTCCAAGGACGTGCTCGAAGCAGTCGCCCATGGGGACGGCCCGCAGCGCGTGCTGGTGACGCTGGGTTGCTCGGGATGGAGCCCCGGCCAGCTGGAAGGCGAGATCGGTCGCAATGGCTGGCTCACTGTCAAGGCCGACCCGTCCATCATCTTCGAGTTGCCTGTGGAGGAACGCTTCACGGCGGCACTGGCGCTGCTGGGCATCGACCCGGTGATGCTGTCTGGCGATGCCGGACGGGCCTGAGGAGCAGGAACGCTTGGACACCATCCTGGCCTTCGACTTCGGCTTGAAGCGTATCGGCGTGGCCGTGGGCAATACGGGCCTGAAGCAGGCGCAGCCGCTGGCGGTGATCAGCGAAGCGACCAACGACGGCAAGTTCGCGGCCATTGCGCGCCTGATCGCGGAGTGGCAACCGGCGCGCTGCGTGGTTGGCCTGCCCCTGCATCCGGACGGCGCCGAGCATGAGATGAGCGTGCGCTGCCGCCGCTTTGCCAACCAGTTGCACGGCCGCTACGGACTTGAAGTCACGCTGGTGGATGAACGCTACAGTTCGGCAGTGATCCAGCACCAGCGCGGCGAGCAGATCGATGACCAGGCTGCCGCCATCATTTTGCAGCAATACTTTGACGACGCACATTCATGAGCACAACACCTTCCCAGCTTGATGCAGAAGCGCTGTACCAGACCCTGGTGCAGCAGATCCAAGCCGGCCTGCAGGGCGCAACCGAGGTTGCGCTGGTGGGCATCCACTCGGGCGGCGCCTGGCTGGCTGAACGCCTGGCGGCTGAACTGGGCCTGGGCGAACGCCTGGGCTTCGTCGATGTGTCCTTCTATCGCGACGACTTTTCCGAGAAGGGCTTGCGCGCCGATGTGAAGCCCAGCCAGATTCCCTTCGATGTCGAGGGGGCTACCATCCTGCTGGTCGACGATGTGCTCTATACCGGTCGCACCACGCGTGCGGCCATCAACGAACTGTTCGACTATGGTCGCCCGGCGCGCGTGCTGCTGGCGGCGCTGGTAGACCGCGGTGGTCGCGAGCTGCCCATTGCCGCCGATTTCGTGGCGACCTCGGTTGAACTCACCAAACAAGAAAACCTGCAACTGCAACGCGCCGACGACGGCCGCTTCTCACTCACGGTGGTCCATGCTTAATCCCCAACTCAACAAAAACGGCGAACTGCAACACCTGCTGACCATCGAGGGTTTGCCGCGCTCGATCCTGACGCACATCCTCGATACCGCATCGTCCTTCGTCAGCATCGGTGACCGCGAAGTCAAGAAGGTGCCGTTGATGCGCGGCAAGAGCGTCTTCAACCTGTTCTTCGAGAACTCCACGCGCACCCGCACCACCTTCGAGATCGCCTCCAAGCGTCTGTCGGCGGACGTGATCAATCTCAACATCCAGGCTTCCAGTACCAGCAAGGGCGAGTCGCTCCTGGACACCATCGACAACCTGGCGGCCATGCACGCCGACATGTTCGTGGTGCGTCATGCGCAATCGGGCGCGCCCTTCCTGATCGCCAAGCACCTGATCGATACGAAGCAGTCGCATGTCCACGTGGTCAACGCCGGTGATGGCCGCCACGCGCACCCGACTCAGGGTCTGCTGGACATGTACACCATCCGTCACTACAAGAAGGACTTCACCAACCTGCGTGTGGCCATCGTGGGCGATATCCTGCACAGCCGTGTGGCCCGTTCGGATATCCACGCGCTGACCACCCTGGGTGTGCCGGAAGTGCGCGCCATCGGCCCGCGCACCTTGCTGCCCAGCGGCCTGGAGCAGATGGGCGTGCGCGTCTTCCACAACATGGAAGAGGGCCTGAAGGATGTGGACGTGATCATCATGCTGCGCCTGCAGAACGAGCGCATGAGCGGGGCCTTGCTGCCCTCGGCGCAGGAGTTCTTCAAGAGCTATGGCCTGACCCCGGAACGTCTGGCCCTGGCCAAGCCGGATGCCATCGTCATGCACCCTGGCCCGATGAACCGTGGCGTGGAAATCGATTCAGCCGTGGCCGATGGTGCCCAGGCCGTGATCCTGCCGCAGGTGACCTTCGGCATCGCCGTGCGCATGGCGGTCATGAGCATCGTGGCCGGCAATTGAATCCCAGGCTGACGACGACTATCCCCGCGACGTTTTGAACGATCCGTTAAGAAGACAAGAACTGATGAAACTGCATATCAAGAACGGCCGCCTGATCGACCCGGCCAACGGCATCGATGCCCAGCAGGATGTGTATGTAGCCGCCGGCAAGATCGTCGGTGTGGGCCAGGCCCCGGCCGACTTTGTGGCCAACAAGACCATCGACGCCACCGGCCTGATCGTGGCCCCCGGCCTGGTGGACCTGTCGGCGCGCCTGCGCGAGCCCGGCTACGAGTACAAGGCCACGCTGGAGTCCGAGATGCAGGCCGCCATCCAGGGCGGCGTGACCAGCCTGGTCTGTCCGCCCGATACCGATCCGGTGCTGGACGAACCCGGCCTGGTGGAAATGCTCAAGCACCGCGCCCGTTCGCTGAACCAGGCCCACGTCTATCCGCTGGGCGCGCTCACCGCCGGCCTGAAGGGAAAGGCGCTGACCGAAATGGCCGAGCTGACCGACGCCGGCTGCATCGGTTTCTCGCAAGCCGAAGAGCCCATCACCGATACCACGGTGCTGCTCTCGGCGCTGCAGTATGCCAAGACCTTCAACTACACTGTCTGGCTGCGTCCACAGGACCCGCACCTGGGGCGCTCGGGTATCGCCCACAGCGGTCCGGCCGCCTCGCGCCTGGGCTTGTCGGGCGTGCCGGTGATGTCGGAAACGATTGCGCTCTACACCCTCTTTGAACTGATGCGCGCTACCGGCGCCCGTGTCCACCTCTGCCGCATGTCCTCGGCGGCGGGGCTGGAGCTGGTGCGCCAGGCCAAGAGCGAAGGACTGCCGGTGACCTGTGACGTGGGCGTACACCATATCCATCTGTGCGACCTGGACATCGGCTTCTTCGATTCCAACGCCCGCATGACGCCGCCACTGCGCTCGCAGCGCGACCGTGAAGCGATTCGTACCGCCTTGCTGGATGGCACCATCGATGCCGTCTGCTCCGACCACACCCCGGTCGATGACGACGAGAAGCTGCTGCCCTTCGGCGAAGCCTCGCCGGGAGCCACTGGCCTGGAGCTGCTGCTGTCGCTGTCGCTGAAGTGGGCGCTGGAGACAGAAGGCGAGGGCAAGGAAGTGCTGTCCAAGGCCATCTCCAAGGTCACCCACCGCGCCGCCAAGGTGGCGGGCCTGAAGGCCGGCAATCTGGCCGTGGGCAGCGTGGCTGACCTCTGCCTGTTCGATCCGAACATCCTGTGGAAGGTGCAGGGTTCGGCCCTGGCCAGCCAGGGCAAGCACACTCCGTTCCTGGGCTACGAGTTGCCTGGCGTGGTCAAGGCGACCATCGTGTCGGGGCACATTGCCTTCGAGCGTTGATATTGTGACGTTTGATTTTCACTTGATCGATGCTTGTCTTCGGGCAAGTGCGTTCTTGATTTTCGATTAAGCAGTTTTTTCGTCGACCTCGACCTGATCACGATCCGACTACGCCATGTTCGTTTTTCGTCTGCTGCGCCTGATCGCACATCTCTTCAAGGGCATGGCGGTGTGCGCCTTCCTGTTCCCGTTCACTTCCGAGAAGGGCCGGGAGGCGCATATCCGGCGCTGGTCACGCAAGCTGTTGCGCATCTGCGGTATCGAGGTGCGTATCGACAGCCCGTTGCCTATCCCCCGTTCGCTGCTGGTATCCAATCACGTGAGCTGGCTCGATATCTTCGTGGTCAATTCGCTGCAGCCTTGTCGCTTCGTGGCCAAGTCGGAAATTCGCGGCTGGCCGCTCATCGGCTGGCTGTGCGCCAAGACCGGGACCATCTTCATCTCGCGCGGCAAGGCCAGCGATGTGCGGCGCATTTTCAAAGGTCTGGTCGAGAGTATCGAAAAGGATGAACACGTGGCCTTCTTTCCTGAAGGCACGACGGCGGCACAAGGGACGCTCTTGCCCTTCCACGCGAACCTGTTCGAGGCCGCCATCGATGCGAGAGCACCGGTGCAGCCGTACGCGCTGCGTTATGTGGATGCCGGTGGCAAGCTGCATGGTGCGGCTGACTTCATCGGCGAGATGTCCATTGCCGAGAGCATCGTCACCATCCTCAAGGCGCGCGGCATGAGGGCCGAACTGAAGCAATTGCCGCTCATCAGCACCGAGGGTGCGCATCGGCGCGACCTTGCGCGCACGGCACGTGAAGTCATTGCCACGGGTTTGGGCTATTCTCTGGAGTCGCTCAGCCCGGTCGGCGTGCCTGCGGGCACGGCACCTGGAACAGCGCCCGATCCTCAAGTCGCACCGCACTGAGTTGTCCGCCCCAGACGCAGCCTGTATCGAGAGCGATCAGGTTGGGGCGCATCAGTAGTCCCAACGTGGACCAGTGCCCGAAGACCACGGTCACGTCCTCGGTACGTCGTCCCGGCACCTCGAACCAGGGCATCAAGCCGTCCGGCGCTGCTGCCGCACCTTCCTTCACCGAAAAATCCATGGTCCCGTCCGCCTGGCAGAAGCGCAGCCGGGTGAAGGCATTGATGATGCAGCGCAGGCGGTCGTGGCCGACGAGCTCATCGGACCAGCGTTCGGGCTGGTTGCCGTACATGTGATGCAGGAAGACCATCCACTGGTCGCTGCGCAGTATGGTTTCCACTTCGTTGGCCAGGGCCAGGGCCTGGTGCAGATCCCATTGCGGCAGCACGCCGGCGTGGACGATCAGGTGGCCCTGTTGGTGGATGGCCAGGGGCCGGTGGCGCAGCCAGTCGATGAGCTCTTCGCGGTCGGGGGCATTGAGGATGTCATCCAGGGTATCGTCGCGATGCGCGGGGCGGATGCCGCAGGCCACGGCCAGCAGGTGCAGGTCGTGATTGCCGAGAACAGCCCGGGCGCGCTCGCCCATCTGCATCACGGTGCGCAGGGTTTGCAGGGATTGGGGGCCGCGGTTGATGAGGTCGCCGGCGAAGATGAGCTGCTGCTGGTTTTCTTCCGGAATGTTGGCCAGCAAGCGCTGCAGCGGCGTATTGCATCCCTGCAGGTCACCGATGACGTAGACACGCGAATCCGAACGAGCGTGGCTGTTCATCATTTTATTGAACGAGGCGCATCAGGTATCGACCGTAATCAGTCTTGACCAGAGGGGCCGCCAGTTTCAGGATATGTTCGCGATCAATCCAGCGATTGAGGAAGGCAATTTCCTCCGGGCAGCACACCATCAGTCCCTGGCGTTGCTGTACCGAGGCCACGAAATTAGCGGCATCAAGCATGCTGCTGTGGGTGCCGGTATCCAGCCAGGCATAGCCGCGTCCCAGTATCTCGACGTCGAGCAGTTGATGTTCGAGGTAGAACTTGTTGATATCAGTGATTTCGAGTTCACCACGAGCAGAGGGACGTATGGAGGCTGCCACATCGCACACCTGCTTGTCATAGAAGTAAAGCCCCGTGACGGCATAGTTGCTCTTGGGGACCGTCGGCTTCTCCTCAATGCTGAGGGCGCGCTGCTGTTTATCGAATTCGACGACGCCGTAACGTTGAGGATCCTGCACGTGGTAGGCGAACACACTGGCGCGATCGACGCTATCGCGGGCACGCTTGAGCATCTGAGTAAGTTCGTTTCCGAAGAAGATGTTGTCACCCAGGATCAGAGTACTAGGATCCCCGTCGATGAAGTCCTTGCCAATCAGGAAGGCTTGCGCCAGTCCATCCGGCGAATCTTGCACAGCGTAACGCAGATTCAGGCCCCATTGACTACCATCACCCAGCAGATCCTCGAAACGCGGTGTGTCCTGAGGTGTGGAGATGATGAGCACATCCCGGATACCGCCCAGCATGAGGGTGCTCAGCGGATAGTAGATCATCGGCTTGTCGTAGACCGGCATGAGCTGCTTCGAGACCGATTTGGTCATCGGGTACAGGCGTGTGCCACTACCACCTGCGAGGATGATGCCTTTGCGTACTTGGGTCATGGTTATTTTCCGTATTGCTGATCAATCCACGTGCGGTAGGTGCCACTGGTTACATTTTCTACCCAGTCCGCATGGTCAAGATACCAGCGTACCGTCTTTCTGATTCCGGTTTCGAAGGTCTCTGCCGGTCGCCATCCGAGTTCGCGCTCAAGTTTGCCGGCGTCGATGGCGTAGCGACGATCATGCCCCGGGCGGTCGCTCACAAAGGTAATCTGTCTCGAATAGGCTTGCCCATCGGCACGTGGTTGCAGTTCATCTAGCGTCGCACACAGCGTCCGTACCACATCCAGGTTCGCCTTCTCATTCCAGCCGCCTACGTTGTAGGTTTGCCCGGTGGTGCCGGCTTCCAGTACCCGGCGAATCGCACTGCAATGGTCGCTCACGTAGAGCCAATCGCGGATCTGCTGGCCGTCACCGTAGATGGGAAGGGGCTTCCCTTTGAGTGCATTGTGTATGCACAGCGGGATCAGTTTCTCCGGGAAGTGGTAGGGACCGTAGTTGTTGGAGCAATTGGTGGTCAGTGTAGGCAGACCGTAGGTATGGTGGTAAGCGCGGACCAGGTGGTCGCTCGCGGCTTTGCTTGCTGAATACGGACTATTGGGCTCGTACGGATGGGTTTCAGTAAAGGCTGGAGCATTCTTGTCCAGGGATCCGTAGACTTCGTCGGTGGAAACGTGCAGGAATCGGAACGCTGAGGCCGCCACCCCGTCCAGTGCCTGCCAGTATTGCTTCACGGCCTCCAGAAGGCGCTGGGTGCCGACCACGTTTGTCTGCACGAAGGCTTCGGGACCATGAATGCTACGGTCCACATGCGATTCGGCTGCAAAGTGAATCACTGCGCGGGGCCGGTTCTGCTCCAGCAGGCGCTTCAGCAACTTTGCATCGGCGATATCGCCATGCACGAATAGATGTCGTGCATCCCCCTTGAGCGAGGCCAGGTTGGCGAGATTGCCTGCATAGGTAAGCAGGTCGAGATTGACGACCGGTTCATCGCAAGTAGCGAGCCAGTCGAGTACGAAGTTGCTACCGATGAAGCCGGCGCCGCCAGTGACTAGGATCATGAAGTTCTTATGTCGAGAAGAGGTGAAGGATTCGGGCCAATGTCCGCTGCCTTGTCAACGGATGACAAGTTCGAGCAGCTTGAGAGGATATTTGGAAAGGATCTTGAGCATGTTGGTGCGCAGCCCGTTTTCGCGGCAAGCTCGTAGCACTTCCCGGTTGAGGCGGATCTTCGACTGAATACCGCCGGTGCTGGCGCCTCCAGTCTGCATGCGCACGAATATTGTGGAAAAGTGGCGATAGCGCAGGTCGGTGTCATGAAAGGCGCGCAAGATGAATTCGAAATCCCCTGCGATCCGATAGCTGGTCTTGAACCGTCCAACGCGCTCTATGACGGAGCGGCGCAAGAATAGAGCGGGATGCGCGGGCTGCCAGCCCCAGGCCAGGCGTGCTGGATGAAAACGGTCCGAGCGATAGCGGCGCACGATGCGTTCCGGATTGTCAGCATGAAAGAATGCCACATCGCCGAGCAGGGCTTCTAGGTGGTGCTCCTGCATCTGTTGCGCGACCTCTGCAAGTGCGCCTGGCCATGCGTAATGATCATCGGCATTCAGGAAACAGATGATATCGCCGCTCGCATGTGCCAGCCCTTTGTTCATCGCGTCATAGATACCCTGGTCTGGCTCGCTGATGATCTTGGCCAGATGCGGGCCGAATTTCTCGATGATTTGCAGGGTGCCATCAGTGGATCCTCCATCAATGACGATGTGTTCGATCAATGGCCAGCTTTGATCTGCCACCGATCGCAAGGCCTTTTCGAGGGTGGATGCGCTGTTGTAGCAAACGGTGATGACCGAAATCCTGAGTGACTTAGGGGTGTTCATGTGCTGGGTCTTGAGGGCATCAATAACGGATGACTTTGCGCGCAAGATCCTTGAGCCAGCGCGGTGCGAAACGTTGCACCCAACGGCGTCCCCGTACTTTGCCGATTCTTTTGAATCCGCCTTTGAATCCGGGCGCCACTGCACGAACCTCGGCAATCCGCAGTTTCAGATCGGCCTCATATCTCTCGTAGACTTGACCTGGTTCAGGACGCTCTGCAGTGTAGAACGTCGAGAGACGATCAAAACTCCCGTCGTCAAGCAGCTGGAACTGATGGAAGTGATAAAACAGCAGAGGCGTGCCGTCCACCATGATGTTACCTTCGCTATCGCATGCGAATTGATATTGCGAATAATTCCAGGGAGCGATACCAGCACCCGGGTGCATGATGATGTGGCAGCCGCTGTAGAGTTCAGGCCAAGGGTCCAGATACTTTTGGTCACCCATGCGACCTTCTTCAAGGCGGTAGTAACACCATTCTATGCACTGTTCTCGCCATCGTGACAGGCAGGACATACCCTGGTCGTCTCGCCGGAAACTGACCCATTCGACGCAGAATCGTCCGTTAACGATGCGGTCCTGAAGGCGTGGGCTGAATCGATGCTCTATGATGGCGATAGAGGCGTCGGCTATTTCTTCGAATAGCGGTTGTAGCGAAGAATAAAACAACAGGTCAGCATCGAGATAAGTAATGAAGTCGATCTGTGGATAGGTTTGCAGCAAATACCAAGGCAGACATGGGGATAGAGTCCAGCAATACTCAGCCACTCCGCGATCAGGCTTGACCTTCAGCAACTCATCCGTCTCGACGTCCGCTAGCGGTATGCAGGTGACATAAGGGAGCTGCAGCTTTTCCAGGATACGTTGCGCCTCGCCATCCATGCAGAGTACGAAGATCCTGACATTGTCACAATGCCTGTGCACACTGCGCAGCATGGACAGTCCCTTGATCAAGTAGCCGCTGTCGAAGAGGGTGCAGAAGTAGCGGGTATTAGATGATGGCATGGGCGATTTTACGGCAGACATAGGTACGGGTGTAATGAATCACCGAGGGGTCATCGGGGTCGGACTCCTGCGACAATGTATAGGTGTGGAGACATTCCAGTCCATACTGCAGGAATAGATGCAGCAGATCCTCTTCGTTGAAATGGATTTCTACGGTCTCGACCCCATAAGCCTGTTTCTGAAAATACCGATGTGGGCGGTTTGTGTGGACAGGGGTGCGATGGAATATGGCGTATTCCCGGCAAGTTCGTGCTGTTTCCGCGACGGCCTGTTCAAATCCCGGAATATGCAGCAAGCAGCAGCCGGAGACGACAACATCAAAACTCGCATCCTTGAAACTCATCTGCGTGGCGTCCTCAACATAGAGAGGCATCTCAGGATAATAACGCTTGCCGAGCTCGATGAAGGCAGGTGAATAGTCGCAGCCGCTGTAAATCACCGGCATCTGCTTGATCTTCAATACCTCGCCGTAAAAACCGCTGGCGCAGCCGACTTCCAGCAGAGTCATAGGACGGCCTGCAGGATTGATGGTACGCAAGGCGCCAACAAGAACATCGAAGACATCGATTGCAACCCCCCGTGTATAGTCAGCTAGTTGCTGGTTGACCAGCTTTCGCTGGCGGGCGGGCAGATCTTGTGATTGCCACGAAGAACGCAGGCGGGCGCTTTCCTGGTGAATATTCGATTTGGGGATGGGTCGATACCCATGCGACACAGATCCGCTATTTGCGTAACGTCTGCGTAGCCGACTCAGCGCACGCTTCAGCTTGGGAAAGCGTGACAACAGCGCTAGTAAGGCCTGCTTCATCTCTTTCTCCTGTAATGGCGCTGTAGGATGGGAGCGAGTTCCTTCATGCGCTGTTCATAGGTGTGCTCCGAGAGGGTCCGTCGTTGCCCTGCGGCAGCAATGGCAGCGGCTTCCTCCGGATGCGCGAGGAAGTAAGTGATCAGTTCCGCCGCTTCCTCCTGAGTAGAGTAGGCGACCACTTCACGGCCGACATCGAACAACTCGCCCAGATTGTCTTTGCGATCCGTCAAGAGGAGCGCGCCGACACCTGTCGCCTCATATAAACGCATGTTGTTCGCATTATTTTCCGCAACATTGATATGGCGATTGAGCGTAATTTTGCTGCGAGCAAGTGAACGATACATATCTAGACCCCAGACCTCACCATGGTGCTTGCGACGGATGGGCGAATTTGGAGGCAGGCTGTCGGAGCCATATCCAAAGAACTCGATAGGTGTCTTCTCTGCCAAGTACTCAAGTACCGGTACCGCTTTCCCGTGATGGCGGCTGATGCCACCTACGAAACTTGCATCCACGTTCTTGTCGACCTTGCCCAACTTTTCCAAGATGCGTGTATCGAATCCTATTCGGAAGTATTCCGATGCAATGCCCATGTCCCGCAGGCGGGGTACGAAGTGGGGGAAAGATGTCAGGATCAGGTCGTAACTCTGCAGAAACGCTGATGGAGGCAAGGGGCAGGCGATCTGTCCTACGATCATGCCGACATGCGGTCGCAGCTTCGCCATGGCGGACGGGGGCAAGAAGCTAAGATCTTGGCAATAGAGAACGTCCGGTTTGTTGCGTATGATCTGCGCGGTGGCTATTTCTACAAGACCAGGCAGGGAGGCTAGCCAGCGTCCCAGCAGGGGGAGACGGAAGAAACGCGGCCGGACACGCAGAGCCACCGAACTGAAGCGGATGCCATTTTCCCTGGCCCATGTTTCCTGAAGCGGCAGGCAATTGACAATGAGGTCTTGTGCTTCCCAGCCAAGTGCGTTGAGATGACGCGAATAAAAATCTGATGTGCCGAAGCATTGATCCAGCAATTGGATCATTTGCTGGGAATAGCTCTGCTTACCCGTCTCAGGAACGTTTAGGTAATGGTTTGTGAGGAATGCGGGGTAGTATGTGTCTAGAATCGTGATTTTCATTTTATTTCTTTATGGCCAGTCCCATAAAATAGGCCAGCACTCGCGCCGGCAGAGTCATTTTTTGAACAAGATTGCTAGCGCTCCACCAGAAACTTAGATTGGCCGGCACATAGCTTGGCGACCGTACCGAAAACAGTACTTCGCGAAGACTCTTGCCTTTGAAGCTATTTCCAAATTCGTTGGAGGAGTAAACCGGAGCCTGCATACTCACCAGCAGTTTCCATCCGGCTCTGTGAATACGCAGGGACAGCTCATAGTCAGCCAGATAGTGGGGTAGTCGTCGCGGACGCATTCCTCTGACCTCTGTAACGGCTCGCAAGGGGAACAATACGCCTCTGCCACTCAAGGCATCGACTTCCACGCTGTCACCTCGCTCCAGCTCCGCTATGGGCCGTATTGCCATGGCGTCCTGGACCTTGAAACGCCAGGGATTGATTACCGCGCCCACCGATAGCAGTTCGTGGGGACGTTCGACGTTACGCACCGTACTGCCCACTGCCGACTGAGGGTTGTTCCTTGCCGTATCAAGCAAGGTCTGGACAAAGTCTGGCTCGATATGCGTGTCGTTGTTGACGAATAATACCCAGTCCTCAGGCGCACTCCGATTCTGGATAGCCTTGATTCCAAGATCAATGGCCCCGCCCCACCAGAGGGAACCGTCGCCTTCCAGGCGTTCGACGTGAGGCTGGTTACGCAGAAATTCGGCGGTGCCGTCGGTGGAACCGTCGTCGATCACGACAATATGCAGGGGTTCATCTGTTCTCTGTGCCAGCAGACAACTCAACATGGCTTTCGTCATATCGAGGCGGTTGAATACTGGCATTAATACATGAATGGTCATACTTGATAGACACTTCCAATGATGCGCGCTGGATTTCCACCCAAAATTGCGCCATCGGGATAGGTCCCGGCGGTCACCACTGCACCAGCAGCTACCACGCTGTCCTTCCCAATGACAACTCCCTTGAGCACGATGGCTCGAGTACCGACAAAGACGTTATCACCGATGACTACTGGCGCTGTACCGATCTTATCGAGTTCATCACTATGACGCCGGTTCTCCGGAGCCAGAGGATGAAAATCGGTGTCGACAATGAGTACGTTTGCACCGAGTAGGACTTGATTTCCGATTTCAATGCGTTTCGCGCAGACGATACATGCCCCGCTCATACCACCATCTGCCCCAATACTAAGATGCGCATCGGCTCGCGTTGTAGAGAGTTTGACAGGGTGATCCAGCGCTAACGCGGTAAAGCGTGAGTCAGAACAGATGACGGCATCAGCCCCAATGCTGATGACGCTACCAGGATGCCGGATGATCTGGGCTGCACCATAAAACGTTACTCGTGGCTGCAGGGTGGCTCCATTTCTGTGTGCCAGCCAGCGCCTGAGGGAAAAATAAAACCGGTTAAGTATGTTCATTCGGGTGAATAAAGTCAGAATGATCCTGGTTGTCTATCTGCGGTGCCAGATACGGTCGATTCCAGGATGGAAGAAATGGTTTGCGCTGCCGTTCCCGGAGAAAAGAACTTGCCTTTCACTGCTGGGATACGCTGCTTCATTTCTTCCAGCAGATTTGGTGTACTGATCAATTTCGACAGGGCCTCTCTGGCTTCATCAATGCTGGATACTTCGAGTGCAGCGCCCTCCGCCGCAATTTCGGGTTGATAGCGCTTCATTGCACCGATACTGCAAATCAGGGATGGCACATCGAGTGCAAGAGCTTCCAGCAACACGGTAGAAAATACGCTGATCACGAGGGCCGATCTACTGATCAGATCCGACAGCGATTCATGTGCCGGATCCGAGAAGCGCACATTGTTCAGTTGGTTGAAGGTGCGTTTTCGTTCTGCCTGCAAGGGATAACCTGGGTGTTCACGGACCACAAATTGTGCGCTGGGGAAAAGAGCCGCGATGTCTTCCGCGAGGGTCACAAATGCCTCAAATTCCGTATGCCCGAGTAAAGCACATGGCGCCTGCAGGAAGAAGCTGAAGAGATTTCCAGCATCCGAAGAGGCAGCGCTACGGGCCAGGATGTGGCTTCCGGTAATCCTGAATTGTTGACCCGGATTGAAGGGACGCAACATGTCCGCAAATAACTGCCCCCACACCAACATTTCGGTAAAACGCATATTCCGAAATCCCGTATGGATGTAGGGCGACCAGCCCTGCTGAATGCAGTAGCAAGGCACCCCAAGCTTTCTGCAAACCTCTGCCATCAGCGCGTCTGCGGGAGCATTTCCCTCTACAACGACAACACACGCGGGCTGGAGGCGGTGAATTGCCTCGATCAGTCGATCCGCTTCATGCACCAATGGCTCGAACGGAGCGAGTTTCCGAGCTGCTGTCACAGATTGAAAAGTCGCACCCCGGTCCGGCCAATGAATGCTAGGTCTGCCCTGCTGCTGCAGTTGTTCTGCCAGGCATGCGTTACCGGTGGTCAAGAACGCATAGGAATGGTCAGTCAGTTCATTCGTTATGGCGTTCAGATACCGTACAAATTTTTGATTGCCGATATGAAACAAGATTTGATTACGAGTGACCTCCTTGGCGCGTTCAACACGTCTCTGCAGGCGCTCGCGCACGAGGCCGTAAATCCTGCGGGCCACGACATGAAACATATGGGAGGGGCGGGTGCAACGCGGAATGGCTGGCGCGTCGACTAAGAACGGTGCAACCAGGTCGTCCAGCGTGTTCAGTTGCAATTGCGACCGAGAGCTTGGCCGGTTGCGATAGCGCTCAAACAGGGCTACGGAGTTGATGCAGTGAATATAGAGAAGACGCTGTATGGCCGGTAAAAGGTCCAGTCCCCGATAATGAAATCCTTTCGGTGACTGGCTGAGAACGGCGTTCGTATAGCGTTCAATGGCATCACACAGATCGCGCGTATAGTCAAATCCGTCATGCCCGAAGTCGATACTCATCTTGGCTGCCTGGGGGTCACAGCTCGTGAGAGTGACCGTATTTCTCAAGGCAACAGAGCGCATGGTGAGTTCCGGCACCGTGGTTGACATGACCACTCCAGATCTCGGGTACCCAGCTGAATTGTAATTTTTCAAGATGCCGGAAGAGTGCGTCGAAGTCCAATTCTCCTTCGCCGATCTGTACACCTTCCCCATCAATGCCGTGTGCATCCGATATGTGGACATGACGAATATAGGGCATCACGATCTTGGCATAGTCCACCAGGCTGATACCCGCGTACTTGCAGTAAAGCTGTGCATGGCAAATGTCAAAGGTCATGCCTAGCGATAGCGATTTGCAGTACGCAGCCATATCCTCGGGGCGCATGTAGCCGTATTGATGCCATTGGCCGCCAAGATACCAGGGACGAGGCGGGAGATTTTCCGGGAGCAATTCGACTCCGGAAAGATCGAGATCGCGCAGGATCTTTTCCGACTTGGCTGTGAGCGCACCGCAATCGTAATTGCCGTCCAGCAGGCTCATACCACCCACATGCAAGACCACCTTAGGTTTGGCTGTCTGGCGGAAACCGGGGGCGAGTTCTCGTGTACGGACAAGCGTTCGCTCCAGAATATCGACGGATTTGCGAATGACGTCAGGGTTGTCCGAGCACAAGTCGAAGAGGTCCCGGCCGATAATTTCGGGGGCGTGAATGATAAGTTCGGAATGCTCACTATGGGCTTTTACTTCGTCGATGACATCACGATCGGAGCAGTGGAACTCAATGACCGGTGTCTTGAGCTGCTTATAAATTTCAAAGTCATGGAAGCGACACTTGACACCCCAGTCTTTGGAGAAGGTGAAGCTCGGCCAGTCACTCACCATTATTGATTCACGAAAATCGTGTTCGGTAATATAGTCGCTGGCTTTCTTCTCCCTCGTCAGAGTCTTGCCCAGATATTCAGAAAGACGATCAGGTGTGATGCCTTTGCCCGGGCTCATGAATTTGAGATCTTCAAGCTTGAGGGTTTCGCCAACGGCAAGGTCTCGTTTGGCAACCAGCGACTTGGCGAATACTTCGCGATTCAGGTGTTCCGCTTGCGTGATGACCTTTTGGTTATTTCCCAGCATTGTGCGGGTCAGATGCAGCTGTCGCACGAGTTCTGAGAACTGAGCTGGCGTCAACGAGGCCTTATGGTCCGGTCCCAACTGATGGATGTCGCGGGTGATGTGCTTCTCAATGATGGTGGCGCCCAGCGCGTGGGCTAGCAGAGATGCCTGTACGCCAAGCTCGTGACCGGAATATCCGACCATTGGCGCCATCTTTGAGAGCGAATTGATATAGCGAAGATTGAGGGACTCTGGCGGTGCAGGATAAGTGGACTGACACAGCAACATCGCATATCGATTGTTGAAATTCTCCCTGATGAAGTCGGCAGATTTGCGAATCGTCGCATCGTCCCACATCCCTGTGCTGAATATGGCGGGGCAATGCAGCTTGCCAAGCGTGTGGGAAATTAGTGGCCAGTTCGTCAAATCGGCGGATGCGAATTTGACTGCATCCAATTCAAGCGTCGCCACGAAGTCTGCGGACACCTGGTCAAAGGGGGTGACGATGAATTCGACGTCCAATCGTCTGGCTTCCTCTCTGAGCGCAGCGAAGTCCTCCTCGCTCAGTTCAAGTACTTGCAATTGTGGGATCAGATACTGGAACGACCACTCGGCACTGTTCGGATCATCCAGCAAGGATTGGACATAAATTTCGGATAGGGCGCGTTTCTGGAATTTGACGGCATCGGCGCCTGCTTCGGCTGCCTGTCGCATTAGATAGATTGCTTCATCCAATGAACCATTGTGATTAATACCTATTTCGGCAATAACGTACAGGCCGTCGCTACCAAGTGATGCGATGCGGGACATGAATAAACCTCGTTGATCTTTTAGAAGGCCAGGCTCAAGCCTGGGAATTGTAGTGTGCGATCATGCTTGCAAGCAGATCTCGCATGCTGGTCTTGGGTGACCAGCCCAACGCCTGAAGGCGTGCCGGGTTGCCGCAAATGATGGATTGTACTTTGTCGTTTTCGCGCAGCAAGTGCTCACTGACCTTTACCTCTACACGTGCGCCGACCAGCTTGCCGCCTAGGTCGATAAGTTCACTGATGCGATGGGCCTGGCCCGAGCATACGTTATAGACTTGGCCAGCTTGTCCATGCAATAGCAATGTCTGGTAGGCTCTACAGAGATCATCTATGGCCAAGAAGTCGCGACTGACAGTGGTATTGCCTGCCACGATTGAGAATTCTTTGCGTCCTTGTCGAGCTCCTTCGACGATCTGCCTGCAGATGGAAGGCAGCACGAATCTGCTATCTTGCTGTGTACCGGTTACGTTGAACTGACGAACGTGTACAACGGGAACGCCATGGTGGCGATGATAGTACAGACCTAGCTCATGCAAGGTCAATTTCAGGTGTCCGTAATGATCCTGAGGATTGGTTGGGAACGACTCATCTACCGGATGTTCAGGGAACTGACCGTATTCTGAGGCCGAACCGATTATCAGGACATGACCAGCTAACCTTACTGGCAAGCGTGAAATCGCATCCATGACCATCAGTGGACCATCCAGATGCTGTCGCATTGCTTCGCCGAGATCGCGATTGATTTCGGGAACAAATGAAGACCCGAGGGCAATGATGATGTCAGTCGGCGCAACCGCGGTGACCAGACTGGAGAGGGTGGTAACGTCCGAGGGCAGCTGATGTAGCCTAATTCCTTCTGGAACTGCTGGACGGTGGTTTCGGTAAATCATTTGCACCTGCCAGCCCCACTTCGCATGGGCGGCATTTGCAAGGTGTGTGGCAATGAAGCCGCTGCCGACTATTAACAGTCTGCGCTCCTTGAGACTGCACAGGCTCTCCGGTGATCTGGTCTCAACAGTCATTTCAAGCCTCGGCGCCCCGCCAAAAGTGCCTCGGCGATCTGCATGTCGACGAGTGAATCGATGTCCAGGGCAGCATCCTCGTCCATCTTGTACAGTGCAATTTTGCCGGACAAACGATTGCCGCTCGCGAGCAACTGCTCAGGACGAAATACGTAGATCGATCCGTTTTCGGCAAACTGTGGCGCCATATCCTGGCGACGCGGTCGTTGGCGGTAGTCGTAGTTCAACGAACGCGCCTCGCCATTGTGCTCCTCCCACAGAAAGCGATGGCTCGGTGAGACCGACAGTAACGAATCTGCCCCCTTCTCTCGCAATGTCCGGATCGCACGATCTATATCGTGGGGGTGCCGAAGTGGTGACGTGCACTGTAGAAAAACCACAAGTTCCGGCGAAATATCGTGATCATTAGCCAATTGCTTGATAGCGTGCACCAGCGCAGACTCAGAGGAAGCCGTGTCGTTGCTCAGATCGACCGGTCGATGGATTACCTGTGCACCAGCCATGCGGCTGATTTCTGCAATACGTTCGTCATCCGTTGATACCACCACTAAAGACACCAGCTCAGAATGTAATGCCTGCTCAATCGTATGGGTGATCAATGGCTTGCCGGCAAGCATATGAATATTCTTTTTGGGGATGCCCTTTGATCCGCCACGCGCAGGAATGATGGCAACGATTCGATGATCCTGGATATCAGTCATGAGAAGTTCAGTTATTTAACAATGATCCACGCAGGCGGGCGAATACACTACCTACCAGCCCTGCCGATCGGACGGGTGTGGTGACCGGGCAGTCGTATATACGGGCAATATGATTCTGAAGTGCCGAGATATCTCTTGCAGAGACGATCCGAGAAATGTCTTCGTCCAAGCCTCCGGCTCGGCCCGCCAGGGTCTCCACAAACTTTGCGTCTGACATTTTGTTTTGCTGACAAGCCAGCATGACACGTGCGCGTGTCGCGGCAAAATCTTGCAGGCCTTGCTCCAGACTGCCTTCGAGGAGTTTACAGGCCAGTTCGAAGCAACCTTGCGCGAACCAGTAGTTGCCGCCCAGGAAGAGTGTCAGTGCGCATGGGCTTTCTTGCAGTAGCCTCGCCAGGGTGGTCTGTCTCACTTTTTCATCCGGAGCGTAGAAAAAATCACGGATCCTGGTCAATAGAATCAACGCGGCTTGCTCGCGTTCGACCAATGCCCTTCTGGACAGCGGAGCAAGATCACCATCCAGACCAAGCTGCACCATCTCACCCAGAGCGTCAACTGCGCTAGAGATGAGCTGATGGGCGTCCGTGTCCGTATTGGTGCGGCGAAATACCGACTCATAAGGAATGGTGTTGAAATATCCGGCCGGTACCTTGCGGAAGGGCATGAGATGGCAGATTTCAAGGTCCTTCCTTAGGTAATCGGACGGACGCAGTATGCCTGCCTTGTCGTGTGCATTGAATGAGATGAGCAGTCCATCGGGTGCCAAGGTTCGTCCAGCCCAGGCAAAATAGGTGTCCACGGTTTCGCGGTCCATCTCCTGGAAGCTCATCGTGTTGATGATGACATCAAACGGGCCGTCCAGATGATCAATTGCAGGAGGAAGCGCGAAGTTCAGCTTTCCTTGTGCTCCAGATGCAGAGTCGCATTCTATGAAAGTCGACTGTCGCCCAGGCATCGTTGTAGTCAGATAAGTGCTGGAAAGACAGAGGTTTTCTGGCAGGTCGACTATGGTATAGCTGTCGACTTCGCATACCTGATGCAACTGACTTGCACAGGCGCCCCAGCCTGCCCCGATTTCACAGATGCGAAGAGGGCGATCGCTTAAACCGTGCTGACGCAGCAGTTCGGTAACGCGCCATGAGGTACCTGCGTTGAGAAGGTAGCTGGTGCTAAGCTGATTTTCGCCAAGGGTATAGACAAGCGGTGACCCAACGATAGGTTCTCGCAGTGCTTGCAGGTGTGCACCGGGCGTGAACAGGCCAATGCTGCGCAAGGTCATGGCGAACTCCTGTTGCTTGCGCTCTGGTGAGCCAGGCACGGTATCGCCGATGCCATAGACGTAATCGCCACGACGGAACACCAAGAAGTCACGCACATCCGGGAAATTTGTGCGGTCTGCAAAGTGTTCAGACCAGAAGGCAGATACCTTGGCAGCGGGGTGATCCTTGCAGGCAGCTATATTGCGGGCAATATAGCTGTGGAATTTGTCGAGCGCGTCGCTGATTTCGTTGCTGTAGATCATGCTTTGGGTAGTACGTCGAATTTTTCGTACATACTGTGATCGACCGCGTCGATCGGGAAGTAGTAGTTGGTTAAAGCATAGCGGGTGCCAGTTTGAATGGGCATGCCGCGGTGCAGAGTACTTGTGTCCACCAGGATCAATGTGCCAGCCTTTGCCGTGAAGGTGCGCAATCTTTGGGGATCTTGCCTTACCAGTCGGGCGATCTGCTGCTCTTCGACGCGGTATTGCATGTATCCAAGATTTGCGCGCTTCATGTCCTTGATAATCTGACCTGGCTGTTGAGAATGCTCTAGCAATTGGAACGGACCATTCTCAAGGCCTACGTCGGAGAGGTACATGATTGCCTTAAATTGCCGGAAGAACGCATCTCTATGCCATCCCTCCCCAGAACCGAGATTGCCTGACGATGCAGGCATGCGGGCCGCCAAAGTAAAGGCATTGATGGTGTCCGAGCGATTGAATTCTGTTGCGATGGATCCCAGTCGAGGATCGCTGCCAAAGCTGTCGATGAGCGCTGAGGCGTTATTGGCGCCATAAATACGCTGGTCGGCTTTAGCATTCTTGTTGACATACGCCGGATACTCGACAATAAGGCGATCTATTTCTAGCCGGGCTTGATCGCATTTTTCCGATGTCCAGAAGTCAGGGATTATTACAATTCCCACTTTCTCCAATTTTTCAACTATCGAGATATCGTCGTTTTTGATACTTCT
Source organism: Herbaspirillum sp. C9C3 (assembly GCF_013359625.1). NCBI lineage: Bacteria > Pseudomonadati > Pseudomonadota > Betaproteobacteria > Burkholderiales > Oxalobacteraceae > Herbaspirillum > Herbaspirillum sp. C9C3. The sequence continues at coordinate 16,303 of NZ_JABFMQ010000003.1, read as the reverse complement.
CTCATGTAGCTTCTTGTTTAGCTCAGCCCTGTTGGCTCGATAGTCGAGACGAGTCGCGCAACGAGCGATAAGCCCGGTTTTTCTAACGTTTGCGAGTTTTCTGAAAGATGATGTCAGGCGGTCGAGCATGATCTATATTTGGTAAAAAAGTTTTAGAGGTCAGGCCGCCGCAATCAATAGGATATCAATGCAATTGCGGCCATAGCGCTGTGGGTGTCCGCAAGAGTCTTTTCAGCGTGACGGATACCTTCCGTCGCCACGACAGTTCCCATCGGGAATTGGAGGCAAGTATTTCAATCGCCTCGTGAATGTCCGGATGAGAGCTGAACGAACTGCGTTCCAAGGTAAGCAGAGCATAGTCGCGGAACCCGAATAGCTCGCAAAGGGCCACAAACTTAAGCAAGGTTAAATGGTCTTGGAATCGTAGTTGATCGGATCTCTTGATGAACAAGAGATCAAAACCCACCGTGCGCGACTTAGAGTTGATTTCACTCAAATAAGCCGAACGATGCGACCACGCTGCTGCTACATTCAGGTCAAAAACTTCATAGCCGTGCTCGTTGAGCAATCGCATGATTTCATGAGAGAGCGGGGCTCCCTTATATACTTCTGTGCACCATGTCTCTGCCAATATGAGCGGATAATGATCTCGCAGAACATTTTGAGCTCCGCTGAGAATTGCAGCTTCCGAACCTTGCGTATCAAGTTTGATGAAGTCAGGTGTATCTTTGGACTCCAGAACATCGTCCAGCGCCACGCACTGAACATTAAATTCTTTTTTGGGTTTTCGTCCGGTCCAATGGCGCTCCGCATATTGCTCGTTGGCAGTGAGATTGGGCGGGTACATCGACGAAGTTGATTCCCAGTCGTAAAGGTAGAAAGTGCGTTCTTCTCTGCTTGCCCACAAGGCATGCGGATAGTAGGTCCTCGCCGGATAGATACGCTGCAGGCGTTGGCATTCAATTGGATCAGGCTCGAATCCAATCACATTCAAAGTGCCTTCTGCAAAGAGCGACCAGGGAGCAGCAACGTCTCCACGTGCTCCGACATCCAAGTAATTGATCTTGATGTTCAGTTTGTGGAAAAGGGGAGAAAAAGCAAGTTTATGTTCGCGCACTTATGCTCTCGTACAAGAATTGAGATGGGTTGTATTGCACACTGTCAACGCTTAGCAAATATTCCGAAGACATTTTTCTTCGCCGTATTTTTTGCACGAGGGAGCGCTCGCTCCGGATCTGGGAGGTGGATGTATTGTTCGATTTCATCGACCGCTCTATCCGTGATGAATTGAATAAACTCCGTGAGTGTCGAGCCCAGACTGTTTGGGCCGTCTTCACCCAGATGATGTCTCCCCAATCGGATACTCAGATTCTTGCGCGAAATCCTGCTCATGTCATATGGCAGATTCTTCGACTCAGCGATGCGCGCAATCGACTTATGAAAAGTATCTACAGATTGTTCTTCGGCGAAGAGCTGATTCATCAGGGTCTGATCCCAATGCTTTTTAGCGGAGATGTCAGATATCGCGGTGATAATCCGCTCCGGAAACTCCTGATAACTTTTTACGGAGTAGAAATATGGGGCTGTTCTCGCTGCTTCCGGCAATAGCCCTGCTACGCAATCCATCCCGACCACGGGATTGCCGCTTGCCCACGCGTAAGCCGCTACACGACACCTACGTTCGTCGTCAGCGGTATGAACGAATAATCGGGAGGACCGGTAAAAATGGCTTAAGGTCGGCAAATCAAAGGGAAAGGGGTAGCGGTAGTCAATCGTGAGCAGAGTGAACAAGCTCTGCTCTGAGTCGGAAAACATGTTGTCGTAGACGTTTCTGATGTCGTAGAAAACGGTCTTTCTTTCTTTCCGTGCATAGGGTGGGATTGGGCAGATAAATAACACCCGGTATTTGTGGCCTTGATCATACAAGGCGCGAATGCACTGGAAAAATTCAGGAATACGTTTGAATTGAACTGCGCGGGCGACGTACAAAATATCCCAGAATTTTTCTGACTGGCCTGGTGCGAAGCAATTGGGCACAAAGTTGCATGCGTCCATCGCTACCAATGGAACGTGCTGGCCGTTGATTTCCCGCAGATCCTCCTCGCCAGCCATACTGAAATCAAACAATGGATCGTATTTGAATTGATAATCGTGCCAGTTGTGATGCAGACCAATGAGCCAGCGTCCCTTCAGCGACATGATGGAGTTGCGTAGCGCTTCATCAGCAAGGATAAGGCGATCCCGTTCTTGGGTAGTGAACGAGAGAACACCTACAGATTGCTCGGACGGGAGTTTAACAATGCACGCCATAGGGGCTTTAATAAGGTATTCTTAAACTGATAAAAATGAACTAAACCATCAAAACGTCAGGACGTGTACTTGATCCTTGGTAGTGTCCCGGTAGATATCAACATTCTTGCAGCCTATCCTGGCGAGAATGAGGCGATAGTAGTCACGCGACATCTTTCTTCGGATGAATGGTACTTGTTCCTTCTGTCCGACATCCATCCAGCGAAGCTCGACAGAGTCAATGTCAAACTCAGGAGGTTCATAGAACCTGATCACGATCTTATCGGCAAGCCGCTTCGCCGCAGCGAGGGATTCCTCTGGTGAGGTGAGTAGCTCCAGCACATGAGAGTAGAGAGCGATATCGTACCTGCCGGAAACCTTTGTCAAAGTGTTTACGTCGTCCTGAATAAATGTGCCGCCTGGCACTGCTTGCCTGGCGGCGCCGAGAAGGACTTCAGAGAAATCGATTCCGGTGTAAGAGCATTCGAACTCCCGCTCAACAAAATACTCGGCAATCTGAGCATTTCCACATCCCAATTCGATAAGCGAAGGTGGCCGGGTACCTCGTGTTAACTCTTCCAGTACGTCCACCAACAATTCCTTGGAGGAAGTTGAAGGATGTCCAAACGTTTTCAGATATTTCTTAGCGATCTCATCCGAGAACGAGTTCCACGACTTGGTCAGATCATTCACTTCAACTTTCTCCAGATATAGCGAAGGGGGGCCAATAAGCATCGTAATTTGGAAAGGATCTTTGCTCGCCGTTGACGTCGCGTAGTTCGCTTTTTAAACCCGCTCAGCAAGCGGGGACGGGCGGGCGTCATTCGTTCATCCGGAGATTTCATTGTCTATGCGGCCTCGACGGAGGACGTGATCCATTTTCCGGGGGAAATAACAAGACCAGGGCGTTCACGACGATAGCTCTTGGAAGTCGTATTGATCGACCATTCTTCGATGTCGAATGAAAGTACATGCTCCATATTCTGGATCAACTTTTCGGGCGTACCGAGCGATGTCGACGCTGAGTAGGAGCCAGCCTTCAGCGTCATTCCGGGTATTCGATACGTCGCCAGATAGAGGCCTTCCTCGCGTAAGGGCAGAACGTCGTCGTCGTCCGTGTCAAAGGAATGCAGGACATCGACCATGTTTCGCGACAGCGTTACGGTGAGTTGCAGTCCGGCAGCTGCCTGCTTGACACGATAGGTGACCTCAATGACGATCTCGTCGGCGATGTCGAAGGAGTTGCTGTTTTCGCCGCGTGCATTACGTATATTCACCGACAGGATAGAACTGGGTTTTCGCTCGTCATCTGCGAATTGCACCCCGGTTTCCTGATCGTTAAGAGTCAGACGGGAGTATTGCTCGATCACCTGCGGCACTGCGCCCTGCATAAGCAATTGGCCCTTATGCAGCAGAGCTGCGCTTGTGCACAGTTCGCTGATGGCCCCCATGTTGTGACTAACGAACAGGATCGTGCGTCCGTCATTGGCGACCGATTCCATCTTGCCCATACATTTTTTTTGGAAGCCAGCATCACCGACTGCCAATACTTCATCAACGATCAATATGTCCGACTCCAGATGAGCCGCGACCGAAAAAGCCAGACGCACATACATGCCGGAAGAGTAGCGTTTCACCGGCGTGTCCAGGAAGCGCTCGACTTCAGCGAAATCGACGATGGCGTCAAACTTGCTGCGGATCTCTGCCTTGCTCATCCCAAGAATTGCTCCATTGAGGAAGATATTCTCGCGACCGGTTAATTCAGGGTGGAAGCCAGTTCCGACTTCGAGCAAGCTCGCTACTCTCCCGTTCAGAGTCACTCTGCCGCGGGTCGGCTCGGTGATACGCGAAAGGATCTTCAGGAGAGTCGACTTTCCCGCGCCATTTCGACCGATGATCCCAATTCGTTCACCCTGGGGTATTTCCAGTGACACGTCGCTCAGTGCCCAGAATTCCTCGCTCCCCGCATCTGCTCCATGTCCTCCACCAAGTGGATGGCGAAGTCCTCGAATCAGCTTTCGAGCGCCGCCAGCGATGACGTCACGCAGGGCTACATATTTTTCCGCAGTTTCGTGTTGCAACACGTATCTTTTGCTGAGGTTTTCGATCTTGATCGCTGGCATGTCAGATGACGTCCGCAAAGGTTTTTTCAGTTTTGCGGAAATACATGATCCCGCTGAAGAGCAGTACGCTAATGAAGAGTACTGAAGTGAGGAAGCCGGGCCAGTAGATTTGGGCCGAACCGCCGATGACTGCCCAGCGGAAGCCATCGATTACCGCGACCATGGGGTTGAGCGAATAGAGCAGTCGCCATTTCTCGGGCACTATTTCGCTGCTGAATCCTACGGGAGAAACATATAACCCGAACTGCACCACGAAGGGCACTATGTAGCGGAAATCCCTAAATTTGGTGTTGAGCGCAGCGAACCACAAACCTGCTCCCAAGGAAGTAGCCAATGCCAGCAGGATGAACACCGGTAGTGTGAGCATGCGCCAGTCAGGATAGATGCCATACCAGAGCATCACCGCTAGCAGTAAAACGAAGGTAATGGCAAAGTCCACCAAGCTGACTACGATAGCGCTGGCCGGAACTATCAGGCGTGGGAAGTAAACTTTTGAAATCATCCCTGCATTGCTAAGCAAGGAATTGCTACTATCAGAGAGCGCATTGGCAAAGAATTGCCAAGGGAGGAGTGCCGAAAAAACCAACACGGGGTAAGGGACTCCGTGGGATGGAAGGTTGGCCAGCGTGCCGAAAATGACCGTGAATACCAGCATGGTCAGTAATGGACGGATCAGACCCCAAGCAACTCCGATGACGGTTTGCTTGTAGCGTACAAGGATGTCGCGCCATGCCAGGAAGGTAAGAAGTTCCCGGAAGCGCCAAAGGTCGCGCCAATAGTGCGCATCGGCGCGTCCTGCTTCGATGGTCAGGCTTTCTGCCTCGCTAATTTGGGGAGTGCGTGGTGCTGTCATCGTCAGGCTTTGAAGCGTTGAACTACATCGCATACGTATTTGATCTCATCATGGGTATGACCCACGGAAATAGGTAGGCTTAACTCGGTTGCGTGCTGTTCATCAGCAATGGGGTATTCCCCGAAGAGAAGACCTTGCATTGCTTGCTGATGGTGCGGTGGGATTGGATAGTGCACTTCGGTTTTGACTCCGTTTTCCAGCAGGTGCTGGCGTAGTGCGTCGCGTTGAGCATGACGTACCCCATAGATGTGGTAGACATCATATTCCGCATCCCGTTGTAGCGGCTTGGAAAGCCACTGTGGTAGTTCATGATGATAAATCTCCGCAAGCCCCCTCTTATGCTGCGTCATCTGGTCGAGATGGCGCAGTTTGACGCGCAGGAGGGCTGCCTGAAGCTCATCCAGGCGGGAGTTGACGCCGACATAGCGATTGACGTACTTCTGCTTCGAGCCATAGTTGCGCAGATGTCGCAGGCGCTCAGCCAGATCGTCGTCGTCCGTGATGACGGCACCAGCATCGCCGATCGCTCCCAGATTTTTGGTCGGATAGTAGCTGAAGCAACCGCTGTCTCCAAAGGTCCCGGTCATTCGACCGTTGTACCGCGCGCCATGCGATTGCGCGCAGTCCTCGACCAGTTTTAGTCCATGTGAATTGGCGAAGGCTGAAATCTCATCCATCCTGCAGCTCTTGCCAAACATGTGGGTCACGCAAATGGCACGGGTGCGTGAGCTCATGGCAGCAGCGAGATGGTCCGGGTCCATATTGAAAGTCTCCAATTCCGGTTCGACCAGAACCGGACGGTGACCAGCGCGCAAGATGGCGAGGATAGTCGCGATGTAGGTGTTGGAGGCGACCAGGATTTCACTTTGAGCGGGGAGGTCCAGGGCTTCAATGGAGAGAATCAGCGCATCCAGACCGTTGGCTACGCCGATGCAGTGACGCGCGCCGGTATAGCTGGCAAATTCCGCTTCGAAGGCTGCAACTTCCTGGCCCAGCACGTACCAGCCCGAACGGATGACACGTGTTGCGGCTGCTTCCAGTTCAGCCATGAAGGTCGTATTCGACTTGGCGAGGCTTTCGTATTCGATCAATGGCGACTTATTCATAGGGGGTGTCGATATATTCGCTTCGGTCGTAACTATGGGAGGACATCACAAGCAATATCGATCCCGGGCCGAAGGTCATGGTGTGCCAAGCTTCTGGTTCGACCACCAGGCACTGGCTGGGTTGGTTCAGTACGATGGTTTCGCTTTCCTTTCCATCATTCATGTAGATGGAAACGGTTCCGCTGATAGCGACCAGTCCTTGTCGCGTGTAGCGATGACGGTGGCCGCCACGGGTTTGGCCGTCCGCACCATAGATCCAGTATGTTCGTACCACCGGGAATGGGAGGGCATTTTCCATTACCGTGAGCGAACCCCTGGGCTCGCTGTAGGTAGGAAGGTCAATGACGGTGAATCGCGACATAACTCACTCTTTATAGTCCATAGCCCGGTAGCCATGTTTTTTGATCAGTTCGTCACGTTGCGCTGAATTGAGATCCTCGCGCACCATTTCACTGACCAGGTCGGCGAAAGAGGTTGAGGGTGTCCAGCCGAGCTTTTCCTTGGCCTTGGTTGGATCCCCCAGTAGCGTCTCGACTTCGGTCGGGCGGAAGTAGCGTGGGTCCACCGCGACGCGACAGACACCCTTTTCGTCATAGCCCTTCTCGTTGACATCGCTGCCTTCCCAACGCAGCTTCATGCCAAGCTCTGCGGCGGCGGCGTTGACGAAATCACGAACACTGTATTGCTCGCCGGTAGCGATGACGAAGTCCTCTGGTTTCTCCTGCTGAAGCATCAGCCATTGCATTTGGACGTAATCGCGTGCGTGACCCCAGTCGCGTTTGGCGTCCATATTGCCGAGGAATAGGCATTCCTGGAGTCCCAGCTTGATGCGGGCGAGGGCGCGCGTAATCTTGCGTGTGACAAATGTCTCGCCGCGACGCGGAGATTCGTGGTTGAACAGGATGCCGTTGCAGGCATAGATGCCGTAGGCCTCCCGGTAGTTGATCACGATCCAGTAACCGTAAAGCTTGGCCACCGCATACGGGCTGCGCGGGTAGAAGGGAGTGGTTTCCTTTTGAGGGATCTCCTGGACCAGACCGTACAACTCAGAGGTGCTGGCCTGGTAGAACCGCGTCTTCCTTTCCAGTCCCAGGATGCGGATGGCCTCGAGCAATCGCAGCACGCCCAGGCCGTCGGAGTTGGCCGTGTACTCGGGTTCCTCGAAACTGACGGCCACATGGCTTTGCGCCGCCAGGTTGTAGATTTCGTCCGGCTGCGTCTGTTGAATGATGCGGATCAGCGAAGACGAGTCGGTCATGTCGCCGTGATGCAGGAAGAAGCGGACGCCTGATTCATGGCGATCGCGATATAGATGGTCGATGCGATCCGTATTGAATAGGCTGGTACGACGCTTGATGCCGTGCACAATATAGCCTTTTTCCAACAGCAGTTCGGCTAGGTATGCGCCGTCCTGGCCGGTAATGCCTGTGATGAGGGCAACTTTAGGTTGTTGTGTGGTCATGGTGGATGGTTTCCTGTTACTTACGCACGGAGCTGGATTGCAAAAAATCTTGATAGGCCATTTTCAACCCGTCCTCCAAACTGACACGGGCCTTCCAGCCCAGAGATTGCAGACGCGAGCTGTCCATAAGCTTGCGCATTGTTCCATCGGGTTTGGTTGGGTCGAAGCTCATGTTGCCTTCATACCCGACCACATGCCGGATCAATCTGGCAAGTTCTCCAATGGTGACGTCGTCACCGAAGCCCACGTTGATGTGACTGAGCATCGGCCGGGTTTGCTCGTTATAGGTTGCCTGCGGCAGTTTCATGACGTGCAGGCAGGCTCGAGCCATGTCGTCCACATAGAGGAACTCGCGCCTTGGCGTGCCACTGCCCCAGATCGTGACATTTGGAACGCCTTGTTCCTTGGCCTCGTGGAAGCGCCGTATCAAGGCCGGAATGACATGTGAATTCTCACCGTGGTAGTTGTCTCCAGGCCCGTACAGATTGGTAGGCATCACACTGCGGTAGTCGATTCCATGGGATGCGCCAAACTGACGGTTATAGCTCTCGCAGAGCTTGATGCCGGCGATCTTTGCCAGTGCGTAAGGCTCATTGGTTGGCTCCAGCACGCCCGTGAGCAGGGCATCTTCCTTCATCGGCTGCTCGGCCATCTTCGGATAGATACAGCTCGATCCCAGGAAGAGCAGTTTCTTCACTCCGTTTCTGAACGCCGCGTCGATAATGTTGGCTTCTATCATCAAGTTGTCATAGATGAAGTCTGCGGGATAGGTATTGTTGGCGTGTATTCCGCCCACCTTCGCAGCCGCGAGGTATACCTGGTCCGGCTTTTCTTCTTCGAAGAAGGCGCGCACAGCAGCCTGTTCAGTTAGATTCAGTTCACTGTGCTGACGAGTGATGATCTGTTGTTGTCCTTCTTGCTGCAACATCCGAACGATGGCTGAACCAACCATGCCACGGTGGCCGGCGACATATATTTTGCTGGGCAAACTCATTTCTCTTCTTCTAGATTAAGCAGGAGGGGGCGGTGGTCGTGTCGCCGGGGTCAGCGCTGATCGTCAGAGAGCTCTGCTTTGAGCTGATCAATCTCCGCTTTCAACGCCTCGTACTCACCGACCTTGCGCTTGAGGAATGCGGCCGTCAGCTGCGACTTCTCAGTTATTCCAGACGGCGTGAGGAGGTAGACGTAGCCTAACTTGTGCTTGCTGTTGCTAAAATTCTGGACTTTCACCAAGCCCTTTTCGATCAGCGCGCGAAAACAGAAATTGATACTTCCCAAGCTAATATTTAACTCGCGCGCCAACGACCGCTGGCTCACTCCTGGCTTTTCCTGAAGTCTACGTAACACTTGGAACTGGAGGTCTTCCTGAAATTCCGGACGATGTGTCATGGAGAGGTATTTGATAGTGTAGGGCGCCGGACACGCTACCGCCCTACTGTTCAACGTTCAGCAAGCGCGGGTCGGTGCAGGGGTGTTCATGCGGCGAACGGATTGTGCCATACGTCGTTGATTTCAGGCAGCATTTTTTGCTCTTTCGTGGTATTGCAGCCTATTGGCATTTGCGCAGGTCTGCCGGCGATATGCTCAGTTGGACTTCCCTGTGCAGAATTTCGATAAGGATCATTGCTCTTCGGACGCCATCGGCCATTTTGTAAACGGCTTCGAGACCACTGAATGGGCCAGTGGTCACTATAACTTTCTCCCCGGGAACGAACAGTGGCACAGGTTCAGGGGCCCTGTTCTCAAATGAGCGCAACCATTCAATGAGGCGTGGAGTCACCTCTACTGGTGCTGGCCCGAACGATACGAGTCGGCTCACTCCTCGTGTAGAGCGAATTGGTGCAAGGCCGCGTCCTGCGGTCTTGTCGTTAATTTGCAGGAAGAGATAGCGTGGAAAGAGTGGCTCAGCGGTTGCGTCAATGGCGCGCTTGCGAAGCTTCTCTCTTTTGAGCATCGGCAGCAGGCAAACGTAGCCTTGACGCTCTAGATTTTCTAAAGCCACCTTCTCTTGCCGCGGTTTTGTATGGATAAGGTACCAGGGCATCGGCGCAACCCAATAAATGGGCATTCATTTTAAACCAAACATTTCTTTTCATTTCATCCTGTTGGGTGAGAAAATTTGTTGTTTGCGTACTCTTATTGCTTCGTGGTAAATGCGTTTAACCTCTCGCCGTCATGCGACAATGCGGTTCTTGGCCTTCCATAACATGCTCAAGAGTATGTGAATTTCGTTGCTCGTTAGAATGCTCATTCAAACAGCGAACTATCCCTAGGTAGCTCCCACAGGTAGCTCGATACATGTCTTCTTTTTTGATCAGTTTTGTTATTTCCGCCATTTTTACCCTGTTGGTAATTCGTCATGCTCACCTTCATGAGGCGGGGTTGGATGTTGACTTAGACGGCATCCAGAAAGTGCATGTTCATGCAGTACCTCGTATCGGTGGGTTGTGCATTTTCGCTGCCGTGGCTGTCAATTGCTGTATTTCTGCCTTTCGGACCAAGGAGTTGGCGCTTCAGATTGGCATGTTACTGCTTTGTTCTTCAGTGGCGTTCGCAGGGGGGCTTGTCGAGGACTTCACCCGCAAAGTTAGTCCAATCCGTCGTTTGGGGCTGACCTTCATCGCTGCATGGATGGGCTTCGTGCTCATGGACGCTCGCATCAGTCACCTCCATCTCGGGTTCATGACTTGGCATATCACATCCCTGTGGATTGCGCTGCCTCTGACGATTCTTGCCGTGGCAGGAGTTGCGCATGCCATCAATATCATTGACGGTTTCAATGGCCTCGCTGGAGTTGTGACCATTTGCATGCTCATGTCGCTTGGCTATGTGGCTTTTCAGGTCAATGATACATTTGTGCTGATTGCAGCTTTGGTGGTGGCTGGTGCAGTTGGAGGGTTCTTTATATGGAACTTCCCTGCCGGGATGATTTTCCTTGGTGATGGAGGGGCCTATTTCCTGGGCTTCGTTCTCGGTGAGCTTTCGATCCTGTTGGTCATGCGCAACCCAGACGTCTCTTCTTGGTACGCGTTGCTGCTGCTGATCTATCCAGTATTTGAAACGTTATTTTCGGTCTATCGTCGTGTGTTCGTGCGAGGCACGCCCGCTGGGATGCCTGACGGCATCCACTTGCACAGCCTTATCTTCCGTCGCTTGGTACGTTGGGCGGTGGGGCGCGAAGATGCTCGTGCATTAATCAGAGGCAATTCGATGACTTCACCGTACCTGTGGCTACTTTCGTCCTTGGCGGTGGTGCCTGCGACGTTGTTCTGGCGCAATACCTGGCTACTGATGGCTTGCACATTGGTCTTCATCATTGCGTATCTTTGGCTGTATTCCCGCATTGTTCGATTCAGGTCTCCACGCTGGATGATGATGAAAAGAAGAAAAACGGTTCTCCGAGATTGATCACTACTCCCACATTGCCACTATGAACGCTCCCGCACATTCCATCTTCAAAGCCTACGACATCCGCGGCATCATCGACAAAACCCTGGATGACCAGGTCGCCTTCCAGATCGGCCAGGCCTTCGGTGCAGCCGCCCTGGCCCGGGGCCAGAAGAAAGTCGTGATCGGTCGTGACGGTCGTCTCTCCGGCCCCTCGCTCTCGGCCGCGCTGGCCAAGGGTCTGCAGGCAGTCGGCGTGGACGTGATCGATCTGGGCATGGTCGCGACCCCCATGGTCTATTTCGGTACCCACGTGCTGGATACGCAGTCGGGCATCATGGTTACCGGCAGCCACAATCCGCCGGACTACAACGGTTTCAAGATGGTGCTGGCTGGTGAGGCCATCCACGGCGAGACCATCCAGGCCCTGTACCACGCCATCGTCAAGGGCGAATTCCCGCAGGGCGCCGGCAGCTACAGCACGCACGACATCAAGGCGACCTACATTGCCCGCATGATTTCGGATGTGAAGCTGGCCCGTCCGCTGAAGATCGCCGTCGACTGCGGCAACGGCGTGGCCGGTGCCTTCGCCGGCGAAATCTACCGCGCCCTGGGGTGTGATGTCACCGAACTGTTCTGCGAAGTCGATGGCAACTTCCCCAACCACCACCCCGATCCGGCCCATCCGGAAAACCTGCAGGATCTGATCCGCTGCCTGCAGGAAACCGACAACGAACTCGGCCTGGCCTTCGATGGCGACGGCGATCGCCTGGGCCTGGTGACCAAGGACGGCCAGATCATCTATCCGGACCGCCAGCTGATGCTCTTCGCTGAAGACGTGCTGACCCGTAACCCGGGCAAGGAAATCCTCTACGACGTCAAGTGCACCCGCCACCTGGCCCCCTGGATCACCGCGCGCGGCGGCCAGCCGCTGATGTGGAAGACCGGCCACTCCCTGGTCAAGGCCAAGCTGCGTGAAACCGGGGCCCCGCTGGGCGGCGAGATGAGCGGCCATATCTTCTTCAAGGATCGCTGGTTCGGCTTCGACGACGGCCTCTATGCGGGCGTGCGCATGCTGGAACTGATGGCCCGCCAGAGCGACCCCTCGGCCGTGCTCAATGCCCTGCCGCAATCGGTCAGCACCCCGGAACTGCAACTGAAGCTGCAGGAAGGCGAGAACTTTGCCCTCATCGGCAAGCTGCAAAGCGATGCCAGGTTCGATGGCGCCCAGGACATCATCACCATCGATGGTCTGCGCGTGGAATACCCGGACGGCTTTGGTCTGGCCCGTTCATCCAACACCACGCCGGTGGTGGTGCTGCGCTTCGAGGCCGAGACGCCGGAGGCTCTGGAGCGCATCCAGGGAGAATTCCGCAAGGTCATCCTGGCCGCCCGTCCCGATGTGACACTGCCGTTCTGACCAGCCGATGAGGTAAGATGCTGGCCCACCATTAAAGTCACGCCAACGTGGGTCAGCCTTGAAAATTCTTATCGTCCGTGTCTCCTCGCTGGGAGATGTCGTCCACAACATGCCGATGGTGGCGGACATCCATCGTCATTTCCCCGGTGCCCAGATCGATTGGGTCGTCGAAGAAGGCTACACCAGCCTGGTCGGCCTCAACCGCCATGTGCACCAGATCATCCCCATCGCCCTGCGTCGCTGGCGCAAGACCCTCTTCTCGACAGCGACTCGCGCCGAGATCGGGGCCTTCCGGCGGCAACTGCAGGCCGAGCGCTATGACGTCGTCTTCGATACCCAAGGCCTGCTCAAAACCAGTGTGGTGATGCGTATGGCCCGCCTGGCCCCCAAGGGCCGTCGGATCGGCCTGGCCAATGCGACCGAAGGTTCTGGATATGAAGCTCTCTCCCGAATCTTCCACGACCAGAGCATCCCGGTCGGCCTGCGTACCCATGCCGTCACGCGTGCCAGGCTGGTGGCGGCGGGCGCGCTGGGCTATCGGCTGGAGGGGCCGCCCGACTTTGCCCTGCAGCCGCCGGACCCGGCGCGATGGGCCTGGATGCCGGAGCAGCCATATGTCGTGTTCCTGCATGGTACCGCCCGTGCCGCCAAGCAATGGCCGCAGGACCGTTGGATCGCGCTGGGGCAGGCGCTGGCCGGGCGCGGCTTGTCGGTTCTGCTGCCCTGGGGCAATGCCCGGGAGCAGGAGGCCGCTCGCCAGCTGGCCGCAGGTATCCCCAGCGCGATCGTGCTGCCTGCACTGCCAATGATGCAAGCCGTGGCCCTGGTGCAGCAGGCGCGCCTGGTGATCGGCCTCGATACCGGACTGACTCATATCGCTGCCGCCTACGGCAAGCCCACAGTCGAGCTCTACTGTGACTCGCCGCGCTGGAAGACCGAGGGCAACTGGTCCCCGGCTATCGTCAACCTGGGTGATCTGGGGGCGTCTCCACGTGAAGAAGACGTGTTGCGCACCGCGCTGGAGCTGTTGTCCTGAGTTTTATCGCCCCTTGGGAGTCACTTGGGCATGTGTTGAAACAGATCAAACGCTCCGCGCAAAGCATCAATTTTGCGTGACAAGCCGCATCTGGCCTGCCTTCCAGGCGTGCCAGGGCCAAGCTGTCGGCCACACGGGCAGGGCGCTTGCGGGCATAATACGCGCCATGGAATCGCAAATTATCGAGATTGGCCTGACCGAATGGCAGGTCGAGCATCCCAATGAGGACTGGATCACAGCACTGGAAGCCGGGAAGGTGCTGTATTTCCCGCAGTTGGCTTTCCAGCTCATGGAGTCCGAGCGCAAGCTGCTGGATCCGGCCGTGCGCGCCCCCAAGTCGCGCAACATCAGCCTTGACGCGCGGGGGCACATCAAGGGGGCTGCCGGTGGAGCCGAGCAGCAGCTGGCGCTGGCGGCGATGATCGGGCGCTTCCGCGAGCAGGCACTGTCGCTGGTGCACACGCTGCTGCCCAAGTACCGTGATGCCTTGCGCATCGCACCGACCAGCTATCGTCCGATGCAGGTGGAGACACGCGCCCAGTCCTGGCGTGCCGATGACCGCCGCATGCACGTGGACGCCTTTCCCTCGCGTCCCAATTACGGTGAACGTATCTTGCGCGTCTTCACCAATGTGAACCCCGATGGCGTGCCGCGCGTCTGGCGCGTGGGCGAGCCCTTCGAGACGGTGGCCCGGCGCTTTCTGCCACGCGCCAAGCCTTACGTGCGCTGGCAGGCCAGTGTGCTCAAGGCGCTGCACGTGACCAAGTCCTTGCGTAGCCAATACGATCACCTCATGCTGCAACTGCATGATGGCATGAAGAGCGACATGCAGTACCAGCAGGACGCCCAGCAGGTCACCATGCCCTTTGCCGCGGGCTCAGTCTGGATCTGTTTCTCGGACCAGGCCTCGCACGCGGTCATGTCGGGCCAGTACATGATGGAGCAGACCCTGCACCTGGCACCGGGACAGCAATACGACCCGCAATCCAGTCCGCTGGCCATCCTGACGCGCCTGGTCGGCCATCCTCTGGTCTGAGATGCGGCTGCTGTATTCCCTCGTCTGGTGGCTGGTGCTGCCTCTGGTGCTGCTGCGCCTGTGGCGGCGCGGCCGCAAGGAGCCCGGTTACCGGGCGCATGTGGCGCAACGCCTGGGTTTTTATTCGCACGATGCGCGCCTGTCTGATCCGCAGGCTCGGTTCATCTGGGTACACGCGGTCTCGGTCGGGGAGACCCGTGCCGCCGAACCGCTCATCGATGCCCTGCTGCACCGCTATCCGCAGCACTCCATTCTGCTGACCTGCATGACGGCCACCGGCCGCGCCACGGGGGCTCAGCTCTATGGCAAGCACGGGGCGCGCGTGGTGCAGAGTTTCCTGCCCTACGACACGGGGTGGATGTGCGCGCGTTTCCTGCGCCACTTCCGTCCGGTCGTGTGCGTGCTGATGGAAACCGAGGTCTGGCCCAATCTGATCGAACAGTGTCGCCGCCATCACGTGCCGGTGATGCTGGCCAATGCCCGCCTGTCGGAACGTTCGCTGCGGCGAGGATTGCGCTTTGCCGCGTTGCTGCGTCCGGCGGCCGAGGCCATCGACAGGGTCGCCGCCCAGTCAGCCGCCGATGCCGAACGTTTGCGTGCCTTTGGTGCAGGCCATGTGGAAGTGACCGGCAGTCTCAAGTTTGATGTCCAGCCTCCGGTCGAGATGGTCGAGCGCGGATTGGCATGGAAGCGGGCGCTCGGCGGGCGCAAGGTATTGCTGTGCGCCAGTACCCGTGAGGGCGAGGAAGCCTTGATTCTGGATGCGCTCGCCAAGCTGGGGCAGACCGACTGGCTGACGGTGATCGTTCCGCGCCATCCTCAGCGCTTTGATGAGGTGGCCGGAATGATTCTGGCGCATGGCTTGCGGCTGCGTCGGCGCGCCGAGCTGGAGCAGCACAACGATTGGAGTCAGGTTGATGTCGTGTTGGGAGACTCGATGGGTGAAATGTTCGCCTATTACGCCTTGTGTGATGTGGCCTTCATCGGCGGCAGTCTCCTCCCGCTGGGTGGACAGAACCTGATCGAGGCGCTGTCACTGGGCAGGCCGGTCCTCATTGGTGTGCATACCTTCAATTTCCAGCGTATCACCGAGGACGCCATCGACGCCGGCGCGGCCTTGCGCATTGAGAATGCGGCCACCTTGTTGCGTCAGTGGACGGCCCTGGTGACCGATGAGGAGCGCATGACCCGAGTGGCGGACGCCGCTGTCGCCTTTGCTCAACGTCACCAGGGGGCGACCGCGCGTAGCCTGGCATTGTTGGCCCCCCTCGTGAATGAGGCTCAAGTTCGTCGATAGGCCTCGACGGTTGCCTTGAGCGCGTCGTCGACCGATACCGGCGGCGTCGTAAGGTGGAACGGCACGCAGGCGTGGGAAGGCGGCGTTAATGTTGCCGCGCCACGCATCTAATACAGGCGGACCGTAGGCCGGGCAATCACCACCAAGACTGTGAGCAGGGGTAGCCCCGTGTTCCAGGACCTGCCTGCTAAATTATTTTCAATTATTTTTCAAAAAGTGCTTGCGTGGTGTGGAGGGCATTGCTATAGTTCGCCCCCTGCTGACGCGACACACGAAGCGAAGTTGAAAAACAGA
>NZ_JABFMQ010000039.1:0-25191 GCF_013359625.1 Herbaspirillum sp. C9C3 | reverse complement strand
CCCCATCGGCCCCACCCCCATCACCTGCTTGAACACCCGGCTGAAGTGACTCTGGTCGGCAAACCCGCATTCCAGCGCAACGAGCGACATGCTCTTGTCGCCCTCGCGCAGCAGACGGCAGGCCAGAGCGATGCGCTGGCGCTGCAGCCAGGCATGCGGGGGCAAGCCGAAGCTGAGCTTGAAGGCGCGCGAGAAATGTGCGCGCGACAGCCCGCATTGCGCCGCCAGCTCGGCCAGGCGCACCGGCTGCCCCAGATGCGCCAGCATGTAGTCGCGCACCCGCACCTGCTGCCACCCGGCCAGGCGGCCGCCGCTGCGCGCCAAGGGCTGGCCGCCGTAACGCTGCGCCAGATGGGTATGCAGGGCCAGCATGACGCTGTCGACAAAGACCGTATCACCCCGTTCGCCCTGCTCGCCCTGTTCGGCCGTCTCCCCCAGCATCGGCAACATGGCCTGGACCAGATGCCAGACCACCGGATCGCGTACGCCCTGCCGCTGTTGCAGCAGGCCAATGCGCCGACCGTGCTCCTCGCTCCAGCGCTCCAGCGTGGTACGCGGCAACTGCAGGCGCACGTTGTCGTAGCCCGAGAGATGCTGGCAACGCCACTGCTCGCGCAGGTCGGTAATGGCCATCTCCCCCAGGCGGTGGCCACCGGCATGCACCAGCTGTCCGGCGCGCCAGAGCTTGTGATGGCGAAAATCCTGCAACTGCACGATGACCGAAAAGGCATCCTCGCCGGGAATGTCGATCACCGGCGCGATACCTGCCGGCACGCCCCCGGCAGGCGACTGGGTCGCACGTGCCAGGAGAATGTCGTCCTGCAGACGAATGCGCTTCATGAATCGCTGGGAGATGGGCTGGATCACGCGAAAAAACGGTCAAGTTGAATAAAAAAGCAACGGTCCGCTCCAGCTGCCGCTCGCAGGCCGGCGCATCCGAAGCTGGGTGAAGGAAAACGCAAAAAAGGCAGAGCCGTCAAGCTCTGCCTTTTTCCAGTCCCGGCGTACAGGACTCACATCGAAGTCCGCCCCGATTCGAATAGGAACCAGGCCCGCTGCTCGGCCTCGTCGATCCAGTTCTCCAGCAGGCTGGCCGTGGCCACGTCGCCATGCTCGTCGCACAGCGCGTGGGTGGCCAGCATGAAACCGACCAGGCGCAGATTGTCTTCGCGCAGTTCGGCCAGCATGTCGGAGGGCGTGACGAAATCGGCATCGTTGTCGGCCAGTCGCTGCAGCCGGCCGACATGGCCGGTGGAACGCAGCGTGGTCGCGCCGATCTTGCGGACCCGCTCGGCCACCGCATCGGTGATGGCGATGATCTGCTGCGCCTGGTCGTCCAGCAGCAGGTGGTAGTCACGGAAGTGCGGGCCGGACATGTGCCAGTGGAAATTCTTGGTCTTCAGGTACAGCGCGAAGATATCCGCCAGCAACATGGTCAGCGCCCCGCCGATTTCCTGCGTGGCCAGCGCCGAAAGTGCGCCGGGCGTGGCCAGCGGCGCCAGCCGGCGCTTTTCCAGCTGCTGGCGTTGGGTTGCGTCCAGGCTCATGGTGCTCACCCCTTCAGGAAGGCCAGCAGGTCTTCGTTGATCTGATCCTTGTGGGTGGCGCACAGGGCGTGCGGTGCACCGCCGTAGATCTTCAACTGTGCCCCCGGCACCATCTCGGCCACCAGCTTGCCGGTGGTCTGGAAGGGCACGACCTGGTCGTCGTCGCCGTGGATCACCAGGGTCGGGAAGTTGAATTTCTTGATGTCTGCCCGGAAATCGGTACCGGAGAAGGCCGTCACGCAATCCAGCGTGCCCTTGAGCGAAGCCAGCATGGCGATGTTGAAGGTCTGTGCCAGCACGCCCGCGCTGACCGCATTGGCCTTGCCGGGACGATTGGTGCCGAAGAAGACCGCCGCGAAATCGCTGATGAATTGCGCACGATCCTTCAACAGCCCTTCCTTGATACCGGCGAAGACCTCGGCCGGTACGCCCTGCGGGAAGTCCGGGGCCTGGCCGAAGATCGGCGTCACCGCGCCCAGCAGTGCCGCCTTGGCCACGCGCTGGCTGCCGTGGCGGCCGATGTAGCGGGCCACGTCGCCACCGCCCATGGAGAAGCCGACCAGGGTGGCGCCCTGCAGGTCCAGCTTGTTCATCAGCTCGGCCAGGTCGTCGGCGAAGGTGTCGTAGTCATAGCCGCTCCAGGGCTGCCCGGAACGACCGAAACCACGGCGGTCATAGGCGATGACGCGATAGCCGTGCTCGGCCAGGAAGTTCATCTGGTATTCCCACATGTCGCCATCCAGCGGCCAGCCGTGGCCGAAGACGACCGGTTGGCCGCTGCCCCAGTCCTTGTAATAGATTTCAGTACCGTCGCGGGTGGTGAGGGTGCTCATGGCGTAACTCCTTGTGAAGTAATGTGGACGTTGCCGCTTGCGCGGCCAGCGTGCAGGGGGACAGCAGCCGCCCTGCATGCAGGGCGGCTTGAGAACAGGGATGGGACGACACCGACCGCCGTGGCCGGGCAGCCCCTAAGGCTGCGCCGCAGCCTGGCCCAGCCGCCACTGGCCGGGACCGCACAACGCGATGGCCGTGAAGATCACCAGCAGCAGCCAGCCGAACTGGCCCTCGGCAATGCTCCAGTCAGGATGCACTGCCAGCATGGCCACCAGCAGTACCCCGATGACGGGCAGGCAGGCCAGACGGGTGAAGAGGCCCAGGGCGATGAGCACCGGGCACAGCGCCTCGGCCAGGATGGCCGACCAGAGCGAGACCGTCGGGCCCAGACCGAAGGGGTCTTCGATGACGGTCAGCTCATGGGCGTAATGGGTGAGCTTGGGCAGTCCATGCACGTAGAAGAGCATGAAGCTGCCCGCCACGCGCAGGAACAACAGCCCCACGTCCAGGGGCGGGACCGGCAAACCCGGCCGGCGGGCGGGATGGCGCGTTTGCATGATCGGCTCCCGTCAGAACGCAAAGCAACTGCAACCCAACGCGCCCCAGAATCCGGCGAAATTGGACACCGGAACGCTGGACTTGCGCGCCACGTCATGCGCATGTCCATGGACACCACAGGAGCCCGCGCAGGCATGCGGCAGCGCGGTCTTCTTCTGGCGGGCGGCATCGCCCCCGGCAACGGCGCGGTAGTGCCCCGGCACCTTGGCCACCGGCGACCACTCGGGCAAGACCGGGATCTCGCCGGGTCCGTAGGAGGAGAACGGCCCGGCACCATAGACCACCTTGCCATCGACCACGGTCATGAGCGATTCGATGGCCTTGATCTGGTCTTCATGCACGCTGAAGAAATCCGCCGACAGCACCGCCAGGTCGGCCAGCTGGCCGGCCCGGATGCGGCCTTTTTTTGCCTGTTCGCTGGAGAACCAGGCGCTGCCTGCGGTCCACAGTTCCAGTGCAGTTTCGCGAGGTAACCTGCCAGTTGACCGGTACAGTTGGGTGCCGCCAACAGTACGGCCGGAGACCAACCAGTACAGTGCCGTCCAGGGGTTGTAGCTGGCCACCCGGGTGGCATCGGTACCGGCGCCGACCGGCACGCCCATCTCCAGCATCTTGGCGATCGGGGGCGTGTGCTCGGCAGCATCGCTACCGTAGCGGTCGATGAAGTACTCGCCCTGGAAGGCCATGCGATGCTGGATGGCGATGCCGCCGCCCAGCGCCTTGACGCGCTCGATGTTGCGCTCGGTGATGGTCTCGGCGTGGTCGAACATCCAGTGCAGGCCATCGAAGGGAATGTCGCGGTTGACCTTCTCGAACACGTCGAGCATGCGCGCGATCGATTCGTCATAGGTGGCATGCAGGCGGAATGGCCAGCGATTGGACACCAGATGACGCACCACGCGCTCCAGTTCCTCTTCCATGCCCTCGGCCAGGTCGGGGCGCGGCTCCAGGAAGTCCTCGAAGTCGGCGGCGGAAAACACCAGCATTTCACCGGCGCCGTTATGGCGCAGGAAATCGTCGCCGTCACCCGGCTTGACCAGGCCGGTCCACTTCTGGAAATCGGCCAGCTCACCGCCCTTGTTCTGCGTGAACAGGTTGTAGGCAATGCGGATGGTCAGCTGGCCGTCAGCGGCCAGCTTGTTGATGATCTGGTAGTCATCCGGGTAGTTCTGAAAACCGCCGCCGGCATCGATGGCGCTGGTCACGCCCAGGCGGTTCAACTCGCGCATGAACTGGCGGGTCGAGTTGACCTGGTATTCCTGAGGCAGGGTCGGTCCCTTGGCCAAGGTGGCATACAGGATCATGGCATTGGGACGGGCGATCAGCATGCCGGTCGGGTTGCCCGAGGCATCGCGCACGATTTCGCCGCCCGGCGGATTGGGCGTGTCCCTGGTGTAGCCGACGGCCTGCAACGCGGCGCGGTTGAGCAGGGCGCGGTCATACAGGTGCAGCACGAAGACCGGGGTATCGGGCGCGGCGGCGTTCAATTCTTCCAGCGTGGGCATGCGCTTTTCGGCGAACTGGAATTCGGTCCAGCCGCCCACCACGCGCACCCATTGCGGATGCGGAGTACGCGCGGCCTGGTCCTTCAACATGCGCAGCGCATCGGCCAGCGAGGGCACGCCTTCCCAGCGCAGTTCCAGGTTGTAGTTCAGGCCACCGCGAATGAGGTGCAGGTGGGAGTCATTCAGGCCGGGGATGACGGTGCGCCCGCCCAGGTCGATGACCTGGGTGGTGGCTTGTTTCAGACGCATCACGTCGGCGGCGCTGCCGACTTCGAGGAATTTTCCGCCGCCGATGGCAAGGGCCTCGGCGATGGGGTTTTGCTTGTCGACGGTGTGGATCTTGCCGTTCAACAGGATCAGATCAGGGGTCACGCTGGTTGCGGTCATCATGGAGGCTCCGGGCATGGACTAAGGCGATGGAGAGGGCGAATTGCGCAGGTAGTGAGGCCGCTTGCCGCGGACTGCTCATCCCCTGCGCTTTTGTTGACGCTTTTATTGGTGCTTGCAGTGTGCAAAAACGCACAGCCAGCGTCTAGCTATACGAACAGATAATGGCAGCGCTCCCCCCGCTTGCCTATGATCGCCTCCGGCAGCCTCGCTCCCGCTGTCCACCGGTCTGCTTCGCCGCTCCCCGCCGCCAGGCCGGCACACTCCTCCACCATCATCCACCTACGGAATCATCATGACCACCAATACCAAGCTCGACGTGCTGACCCCGACCAACTGCCAGCTCATCATCATCGACCATCAGCCGCAGATGGCTTTCGGCGTGCAATCGATGGACCGCCAGGCACTGAAGAACAACGTCGTCGCCCTGGCCAAGTCGGCCAAGGTGTTCAACATCCCCACCGTCATCACCACCGTGGAAACCCTGGGCTTCTCCGGCTACACCTATCCGGAACTGCTGTCGGTGTTCCCCGAGCACGACATCCTGGAGCGTACCTCCATGAACTCCTGGGACGACCAGAAGGTGCGCGACGCCCTCAAGGCCAACGGCAAGAAGAAGGTGGTCGTGGCGGGTCTGTGGACCGAGGTCTGCAACAACAGCTTCGCCCTGTGCGCCATGGCCGAAGGCGACTACCAGATCTACATGGTGGCCGACGCTTCCGGCGGCACCTCCAAGGAAGCCCATGACTACGCCATGCAGCGCATGATCCAGGCCGGCGTCATCCCCGTGACCTGGCAACAGGTGATGCTGGAATGGCAGCGTGACTGGGCCCGCAAGGAAACCTACAGCGCCGTCATGGACATCGTGCGCGAGCACTCCGGCGCCTACGGCATGGGTGTGGACTACGCCTACACCATGGTGCACAAGGCCGAACAGCGCCCGCACGGCAACCAGCAGACCCTGGCCCCGGTGCCGGCCAAGTAAGCGCCCGCAGCCAATGGCGCCGCCGCCCTGCAGCCGTCGATCGGACGGAGGCGGCGGCGCCCCACCTTCATGAGGAGCCGGGCCATGTCCGCTTATCTGATTTCACTGGGGGCCGGCATCCTGATCGGTGTCGTCTATGCGCTCTTCAAGGTGCGCTCACCGGCGCCACCGGGCATCGCCCTGATCGGCCTGCTGGGCATGGTGCTGGCCGAGCGCCTGGTCAACGGTCTGGGCCCCCTGCTGGGCCATTGATTCCTGGAGGACGCATGAAACCCTATCTGATCTCCCTCCTGATGGGCCTGCTGGCCGGACTGATCTATGCCGCCCTGCACGTGCAGTCGCCGGCACCGCCCATCATCGCCCTGCTCGGTTTGCTGGGCATGCTCATCGGCGAACAGCTGGTCCCCATCGCGCGTCGCAAGCTGGCCGGAGAAGCGCTGACGGCGTCCTGGTTCCACCGCGAGTGCATGCCCAAGATCACCGGCACGCCACCGCCGGACCAGCAGTAGGCCAGGTATCGCAGGCCACAGCGCTGACGATGATGAGCCAGGGGGAGACCATGCCCGCATCACACCGCCCCATCGCCGTGATCGATGACGATCCCGGCGTTCGCACCGCGCTGTGCAACCTGCTGGACTCCGCCGGCCACCGTCATTGCAGTTTCGATTGCGGCGAGGATTTCCTCTCCAGTACCTGCCTGCCCGTGGCGGGCTGCGCCATCGTCGATCTGAACCTGCCGAGGATGAGCGGTTTCGAACTGGCCGAGCAATTGCGCCTGCTGCGACCGGACCTGCCGCTGCTGTTGCTGTCGGCGCAGGCCACGGCACTGCAGCAACAGCGCGCCACTACCATGGGGATCGCACTGCTGGCCAAGCCGGTCGATGCCGATACCCTGCTGGTACTCCTGACGGCCACCCGGCTCTACGGACCACCCTGACACCCTGACCGGCAATGCGGCACAATGCGCCCTTGAGCCCACATTCTTGCCAGGAGAATCCCTTGCCGTCCGACCCGCGTCCCGCCGACGACGATGCCCTGCTGCAAACCCTGTGCGAACTGTCGGCGCTGCTCGATCCTGTCCTGCTCAAGCCGGCCATCACACGTGCCCTCTGCCAGCTTGCCGGCGCGCGGCGCTGCCTGCTGGTGCGCCATGAAGCAGGCCTGGATCTGATCGAGGCCGAAGCACGGCGTGACGGACTGGAGGTCTGCAACAGCCAGCGCTACTGCATTGCCGGACCGGATGATCTGCAGGCGGCACTGACGCTGATCCTGAGTCATCGTGGCCAGTCGCATGGCGCACTGCTGCTGTTTTATGACGATGCGCCCGGCCAGGCCATGACACGCTGCGCCCGCCACATCGCAGCACATGCCGCCGTGCTGCTGAGCAATGCCGCCGACCATGCCCGGGCCTTGCTGGAAAAGGAAATGCTGCTGTGCGCCGAGCGCGAGCTGCGCACCAGCCAGGAACTGCTCAAGCAGGGCGAACGTTTCAACCACGCCGGCAGCATGCGCTACCTGGTGCGCGAAGACCTGATGTTCTGCTCCGACGAACTGTGTCGCATCTATGGCCTGCCGCCCGGCCGCAACTGCATCACCTATGACGAGTTCGCAGCGCTCATGCACCCCGATGACCGCCAGGAAGTGATCGACACCGTCAACGCCGCCGTCGCCATGGGTGGCACCATCCGCGTGGAGCACCGCATCTGCCGCCAGGATACCGGCGAAGTACGTACGCTCTCCGGCATCGGCAAGCCGGTGTGGGTCGACGGCACCTTTACCGAATACATGGGCACGGCCACCGATATCACCGTGCGGCGCCAGGCCGAGTACGCCATCCGCGCCGCCCAGGTGGACATGGAGCGCGTGGCGCGCGCCAACACGGCGGGCCAACTGACGGCCTCCATCGCCCATGAAATCAACCAGCCGCTCATGTCCATCGTCTCCAATGCCGGCGCCAGCCTGCGCTGGCTGGACCGAAGCGCGCCGGAACTGGAGCATGCGCGTGCCAGCCTGCGCGACATCATCAGCGAAGGCCAGCGCGCCGCCGGCATCATCAGCGGGCTGCAGAACCTGACCCGCAAGCACGCGACGCAATTCGAACGTATCGACCTGCACGCACTGATCCGCCATATCCTGACGCTCTCGCGCAGCGAACTGGAGCAGCGCGACGTGCATCTGGTCCTCTCGCTCTCCCCTGCCGAGGTCCATGTGCTGGGGGATACGGTGCAGTTGCAGCAGGTACTGCTGAACCTGGTGGTCAATGCCATCGATGCCATGACCGGCGTGCCGGAAAACGCGCGCACCTTGAGCATCAGCACCACCTGCTGCAATGAACAGCGGGTCAAGGTGACGATACAGGACAGCGGTGCAGGCATCGCCCCCGAGGCCATGCCGCGCATCTTCGACGCCTTCTACACCACCAAGGAAAACGGCATGGGCATGGGTCTGGCCATCTGCCGCTCCATCATCGAGACCCATCGCGGCCGCTTGCGCGTGACGGCGGCCTCGCCGCAAGGCAGCGCGTTCGGTTTCGACCTGCCACGCGTGCCGTGATGCGATGTGGGCCGGCCGTCAGCCCAACCGACGGCGCCATGCGCCCGGACTGCTGCCGACGATCTGTGAAAACACACGGGTGAAATGACTCTGGTCGTAGAAACCACAGGCCACAGCGATGTCGGCCAGCGAGAGCTGGGTCAGGCGCAGGTAATGGCGCGCCATGTCGACGCGCTGGATCAGCAGCCACTGGTGCGGCGTGTGGCCGGTGCTGGCCTTGAAGGCGCGCAGGAAGTAGCTGGCCGACATGTTGCACTCGCGCGCGATGTCCGCAATGGAGAGGGCGTCCCTGGACTTCTGCAACAGCATCTGCTTGGCGCGCTCTTCATGCAGCCGCGACAGCCGCATATGGCGTTGACCAGGCGGGCTGACGCCACCATAGCGCCGCAGCAGATGGGTTCCCATGGCCAGGCCGAGCTGGTCCACGAACAGGCGCTGGTCGGCATCGGGCTGCGCCAGTGCCGGTGCCAGGGCAGCGGCCAGATGAGCCAGCACCGGATCGTCATGACCGGTGACGGTGGCCAGGCCACTGGCCTTGCCTGCCCGCAGATCCTCATTGACCGTGGCGAACCAGGACAGCGGCAGCTCCACCAGCAGGAAATCGAAGGGCGTCTGCAGGTCGGCCCGGTAGTCTTCGGAAAAATCACGAATGTAGACGGCACCGCGCCCGAACTCGAACTGCGCCCCCTGGCGGCCGCGGAAGATGTTGCGGCGGTGTTGCGGGGCCATCGAGATACCCACCAGGAAACCACGATCGGAGGCCGGGGTATGGACCTGCGAGACCTCGCGACCCTCGACCCGCTTGCGATAGAAGCTGAAGTAACTGCCCTGCAGTTCCTGGCTCTGCTTGAGGCGAGTGGCCGAGCAGCCCAGCGAATCGCTGCGCAAGGAGGACGTGGGGGAAGCGGTCAGGGCAGTCATGGGTGAGCGCGATGACATCAGAAAATCCGATAAGGGCGCACAGCGGCCCGGTTCCCGGATTCTACACAGGTGCGCGATACGACGTGAGGATTGCTCAGTTTCATTGCCGCCGCTCAGGATGGCTTGCGGGCAGCCTCCTGCAGCATGGCCTCGCCGACCTCTGCCTGACCACGCTCGAGCAGCGTACGGCCGGCAGCGTCGATGTCGCGCACGTCCTTGTTCTGGCTGAGCTTGCGCTTGCCTTCCAGGCGCGTGATCTCGATCTCGATGCCGACGATGGCCTTGAGCAGGGTATCGGTAAAGTCGGCGGGCGCATCGGACATCTTCCACGGCCTTGTCTCTCCGGCCTCATGGGTGCGCGTCAGGCGCGCCACCACACCGCGCAGATAGCGCTCGTCGTCACGGATGGTGACGCGCCCGTGGGCATGCGCCACGCTGTAGTTCCAGGTCGGCACCTGGCGATGTGCCTCGTGCTTGCTGGGATACCAGCTCGGCGAGATGTAGGCGTCGCCGGCCGAGAACACCACCAGTACCGCATCGCCATCGGCCAGTTCGCGCCACAGCGGATTGGCGCGCGCCACATGCAGATGCAGCGTACCCAGCGCGCCCTGAGTAGCATCGAGATGACAGGGCAGGTGATTGGCATCCAGTCCGCTGGCGGTGTACGAGACCAGCACGCCGAAGGGATGGGCGGTGATGAGCTGGTGCAGGCTGGTGGTGTCGTTGTCGGCAAAATGGGCGGGGATGTACATGCGTTTCCTGGCAAGTGGGTGGGCTGCCTCATTGTAAGGCAAGGCCCGCCGGGAACGCCGCAGCGCGCCGACTCAGCGTGCCGGACCGGCCTGCGCGTTGACCGGCATGGCCGAGCTCGGCAGACCGAAAACGCGATCAAAGCCCAGGTTGAACAGGTAGGTGTAGATCATGAAGAAGACGATCAGCCCGAAGTCCAGCACCAGCGCATCCCACAGGCTCATGTCCAGCCACCAGGCAAACAGCGGCACCAGCATCACCACCAGGCCGCCTTCGAAACCGAGGGCGTGTGCCGCACGGCGCGCGAAGTTGCGGCCACGGCGCGGCTGGCGGGCTTCCCAGCGCTCGAACAGACCGTTGAAGATGAAATTCCAGACGAAGGCTATCGTCGACGAGGCCACCGCAGCCGCCGATGAATGCGCACCGTCATGGCCGGCGAAGACGGTCAGCCCGACCGTCGTGAAAATGATGGCCAGGCCCTCGAAGAGGCAGGCATAGACCAGCTTGCGTTTGAATCCCTGCATGATGTGCTCCTGAAAACAGCAGCGCGCCAGCTCCCTTTGCCCCCCGGAAGCGGACCCGGACTGGCCGCGCGATGGAAAGCATTCTATGATGAAGTTTTTGATGAATGAAGTCGGCTTCTTTCAGTTTTTCTGACAGGTGGCCGACCGGCTTGCAGAAGGAACATGCCATGGCTTTCTCCAGTGACAACGTCCGGGTCTTTCTGGCAGTGCTCGACAGTGGCTCGTTTTCGGCAGCGGCGCGCCTGCTGGGCCGGGTGCCGTCCTCGGTCAGCATGACCATCAGCCAGCTGGAAGCCGAGCTGGACCTGGTCTTGTTCGACCGTACCGCGCGCGATGCCCGCCCTACCGAACTGGCGCGCGCCCTGGAGCCGGATGCACGCCTGCTGGCCAGCACCCTGCGCCAGCTCGATGCGCATGCGCTGGCCATGCACCAGGGGCTGGAGCGCAAGCTGACTCTGGCGGTCGCCCCGGAACTGCTGTCGGTGCCCTGGGCCAAACCGCTGGCGGTGCTGGCCGGGGAGTTTCCCTCGCTGGAGGTGGAAGTGCTGTCCTCGCCCCAGGCCGATGCCATGCGCATGCTCTATGACAATACGGCGCAGCTGGCGCTGGTCTTCGAGCGCCACGCCGGCAATGACCGCGAAGCCTTCCAGGAATTCAGCAGCGAAATGATGGTGGCCGTGATCGCGCCTGATCATCCCGCACGGCTGCGCAAGAAGCGCAAGCTGCGCTACGAGGACCTGTATGACATCCGTCAGATCGCCGTGGCCAGCCGCGATGCCAGCATCTCGGACCCGCGCTTCTTCCTGGCACGGCATCTGTGGCGCACCGACAATCACCTGGCCACACTCTCGCTGGTACGCGAGGGCCTGGGCTGGGCCTATCTGCCGCACAGCCTGGTGCAGGCGCAGATCGAGGCCGGTACGCTGGTGGTCATCGATTTCGACAACATCAGCAACCAGCAGCGCATGTGGGTGGATGTGGTGTGGAACAAGGATCAGCCGCTGGGGCTGGGGGCGCAACGCTTCATTGCACTGATGCGGGAAATGGCGCCGAGCCGGCGCAAGCGGTCGCACAAATGAATGGGGCTCATCAGAAACCGGAAACCGTTCGGACTGAGCAAGTCCCTCAGGGCCGACTCGAAGGCGCTACGCGGGGCAAAATCATCATCACGCTGCACAGCGTCTTCGATACGCGGCGTGGCCGCTACTCAGTCCGAACGGTTGGTTATCTGCACAATGAACACCGAATGAACATCGATCAATTTTTTTAAGTTTTTAAGGAAAGCCGACTTAGAGAAAGAATTCCGAATACTTAGTTTTCAAGGAATGACCTGGGTCTTGCTCTTGGCCGCCAGCAACTGCACCAGCAACCGGTCACGCTCGGCGGCCAGGTCGATGGAGGTCTTGCCGCGCATCTGTTGTGCCACGCCCGCGCCAATCTGCGCCTTGAGTGCATCCGTGATGGCTGGCGCTCCCAGGTCGGCCCACCAGCTCTCGATGGGTGGCCCCAGGTGATCGAGCATATGCCCGATGCCGCCCTCCCCGCCCGACATGTGCAGGTTGAGATACGGCCCCATCAGCGCCCAGCGCAGGCCGGGGCCATAGGCGATGGCCGTATCGATGTCCTCGGTGCTGGCCACGCCCTGCTCGACCAGGTGGAAAGCCTCGCGCCACAACGCGGCCTGCAGGCGGTTGGCGATGTGACCCTTGACCTCCTTGCGTACATGGATGGCCTTCTTGCCGATGGCGGTATAGAACGCCAGCGCGGCCTGCACCGCCTCCGGCGAGGTCTGCGCGCCACCGATGACTTCCACCAGCGGGATCAGGTGCGGGGGATTGAAAGGATGGCCCAGCACCACCCGCCCCGGATGGCGGCAGGCCGCCTGCACCTTGCTCATCAGCAGGCCCGACGAACTCGACGCCAGCACCACATGGGCCGGCAGGACGGCATCCATGCGCTGGAACAGATCGATCTTGAGATCTTCCCGCTCGGGGCCGTTTTCCTGCACGAAGTCCGCCCCCTGCAACGCCTCTTCCAGCGACGCCGAGAAGCGCAGTCGCTCCGGCGAGGCGCCCGGCGCCAGGCCCAGCTCTTCCAGGCTGGGCCAGTGGCGCGCCACGGCGGCCCGCAGCTTTTCCTCCGCGCCCGGCATCGGGTCGGTGGCCGACACCTCCAGCCCCCGCGCCAGGAAATAGGCCACCCAGCTGGCGCCGATGACGCCCGTCCCCACCACCGCCACCCGCCGTACCTCCTGATGACCGGACCAGGGGCCGCTTGCTGATACCTGCATGCTTGTCTCCTCTATTGATGGGCTTCAGTGAAATCGCGCTGAAGCTGAATATTCTCGGTAAATCTCGATTTTATTCGATGTTTCGGTGCGAGATTTGCGCGGGCATTCGGCTACGATTGGTATCAAAGCACACAGACAAACTCCCGGATATGAATCGGGATCAACTCCGGGTCATCCCATGTTCCTCTATCTTCCTTTTCTGCTGGCCTTCCTGACCGTCCTCGGCATTGCATTGGGCTGGAAATCATTGAGCAACAAGCTATGGTTGGCAAGCACCGGCGTCACCCTGTGGTGGTTCAGTCAAACCACCCAGGGTCACCTGGGTTTCGTCCTGTAATGGCACCGTCTCATGGATCGTTCCGTCGTCTTCACCCCGCGCGAACCCGTCCTGCCGGGCGGGATCTTTCTCAATTGCCTGTGCCTGCTGGCCGTCACTGCCTACCTGGGCCTGCTGCTGTACTACCAGTGGGTACTGCTGGTAGCGCCTTGTCCGCTGTGCCTGCTGCAGCGCACCGGCATCATCCTGACCGGCATCGGCTTCATGCGCAATCTGCGCTTCGGGGTCAAGAGCGCGCACTATGGGGTCGCGCTGGTGGGTGCGCTACTGACCGGGCTGATCGCGCTGCGCCAGATCTCGCTGGAGGCCCTGGCCGGGCAGACGCCGCAAGGACCGATGTTCCAGGGCATGCACTTCTATACCTGGACGGCCCTGTTTGCCCTGGTGTCCATCCTGGTGATCGCCTTGCTGCTGTGCGTCAAGAGCGCGGAATATCCGGCCACGCTGCTGCTGTTGCAAAGCGCGGAACGGCAAGATGAACCGCGTCGCATCCCCTGGGGCAGGATCGTGGTGAGCACCCTCTTCCTGCTGATGGTGGGGGCGCACCTGGTGGCCAGTCTCACCGACTGCAACCGCGCAGCCTGCGATGAAGACCTGCTCGATCGCCTGCAACTGCATGCCCCGTCCCCCTGGTCCAGATGAAAAAACGGCGCACGCCTGCAACTTGCAGGGGTGCGCCGGTCAAGGACGGCTCAAGACTATCGTGGCCCGACACGCCTGGCGCGCGTGCCGGGCCTGGGCATTACCGTTGCATCAGAAGCGGTGCTGCATGCCCAGGGTGGTACCGAACTGGCTGCTGCCGAAGCCGGCATCATCACGCGACAGGCCCACCAGCTGGTTGTTCCTGGCCTTGGCATAGGCCGTGCTCAGGTACAGGTCGGTGCGCTTGGACAGCGCATACTTCAAGCGCAGCGAATACATGATGGGATCGGCATCGTTGGCTACGTTCTTGATGTTCTGGTAGTAGATCGCCCCCATCACGCTCATGGCCGGCGTGAACTTCCAGGTCACGCCACCCCAGTAGAAGTCGCTGCGCAGATCGGTCGCGCCGGTGGCCAGAGACTTCTTGTAGTAGCGATAACCGAGGTTGAACTTCCACGCATCGGAGAGCTGGTAGCCCGCGGCCAGGTGGGCGCTGGTGGCACGGTCATAGGGGGTATTGGCGGTGCTGGTGCTGTTGTTGCGGTCATAGGTCGCAGCCACGCTGAATGGGCCGGTCCCCCAACCCAGGCCGACGGCATACTTGGCACCGTTGCGGGTCTCGCCGGCCACCTCACCGAAGCCGACCGTCGCGCCCAGCTTCACGCCCGCGAACTGGCCCTGATACTTGACCAGGTTGGACACGCCGGTGAGCATGCCATCCTTGCGGCTACCGGTAGCACCGGCCGAAGTCACCCACGAATAGTTGGCCGAGTAGCCCATGGGGTCGAAGGGCAGGATGAAGTCATAGGTGGTGGAGAAGGAACGACCCACGACTACGCGGCCGAAGCCGCCTTCCAGGCCAACATTGGACTGGCGGTTGAAGAGCTGGTTGGCATCGCCATCGAGTGCGCCGTTATCCAGCTTGAAACCGTTTTCCAGCTGGAAGATGGCCTTGAGGCCGCCGCCCAGGTCTTCCGTACCGCGAAAGCCGATGCGCGAGGTGTTCATGGATCCCGAATTCAGGCGCACCAGGCCGTTGCCGGCGGCGTTGGCATTGGTGAGGTATTCCACGCCCGAATCGACCAGGCCATAGATGGTGACGGAGGTTTGCGCCTGGACCGAGGTCGTGGCGAACGCGGCGAATGCGGCCAGCATGCTGGCCGCCAGATGAGTCTTTTGCACTGAGGTCTCCTTGATTGAGAACGTTGGATAGCGTCGGCGCGGCCCCGCCGCGCGACGTCTTCTGGTCATGCACCCGGTCTTTTCGTGATGTGGTTTTCCGGGTGAGCGAGGCGATGGCGGGTGGCCTTCCTCACTGGTTTTCATCGATGAGATGAATCGTCAAAAAACTAAGTGTCGCCGTCCGGAAAACTTAGTCGTCCGGAACGGCCAACTTAGTTTTTCAGAATGCCCACAGGGCCTGTTCCGGCAGCGACAGCCAGTATTCGCCCTGCTCCAGGCGCTGCGGCGCGTAGGCACGCAGGCCGACCGAACCGGCCGGGCCGCCCTCGACCTTGAACAGGCACTCCCAGCGGTCGCCCAGGTACATGCAGGTCGACAGCGGCAGGCGGATCGCATTGCCGGTCTGCTCGCCCGAGATGCGCACCTGCTCCACGCGAATGATGCCGGTGAGCTGCTCGCCGGGGCGGGCGTCGTCGCGTCCGCGCAGGGTGGCCACGGCGGTGCCGCCATCGAGCTTCACGGTCACGCGCTCACCCTCGCGGCTGACCACCTCGGCGGCCAGCTTGTTGTTGCTGCCCATGAACTCGGCGGTGAACAGGGTATCGGGGGTCTGGTACATGCTCTGCGGCGTGCCCTGCTGTTCGATGCGGCCATTGTTGAGCAGCAGGATGCGGTCGGAGATGGCCATGGCCTCGCCCTGGTCGTGAGTCACCATGAGCGCCGACAGGCCCAGGCGCACGATCAGTTCGCGCAGGAAGGCGCGGGCTTCCTCGCGCAGCTTGGCGTCGAGGTTGGAGAGCGGCTCGTCCAGCAGGATCACCTGCGGGTTGTAGACCAGCGCCCGGGCGATGGCCACGCGCTGTTGCTGGCCACCGGAAAGCTGGTGCGGATAACGCTCGCCCAGGTGGCCCAGGCCCAGCTGCGACAGCACTTCCTTGACGCGCTTGGCGATCTCGGTCGAGGGCGTCTTGCGCAGCTTGAGGCCATAGGCGACGTTGTCAGCCACGGTCTTGTGCGGCCACAGCGCATAGGACTGGAACACCAGGCCCAGATTGCGTTCTTCGGCGGGCATCTCGAAGTTGCGCGCGCCCTCGAAAACGCGGCGGGTACCGATGTCGATGGTGCCGGCCTTGGGCGATTCCAGCCCGGCCACGGCGCGCAGCAGCGTGGTCTTGCCGCTGCCGGAGGGGCCCAGCAGGGCCACCACTTCACCGCGTTGCAACTGCATGGAAACACCCTTCAGGATGGGATTGGCGGAGGCGCCGCTACCATAGTCCAGGTGCAGGTCGTTGACGGAAAGTTCGGTCATGATGATTCCTCAGGATGCTCTTTAGGGAGGCTGGTGCCGCTCAGTCGTGCAGCTTGACGCCGAAGCGCAGCGCAATGCCCAGGCCCACGGCCACCAGCGTGATATTGATGAAGGACAGCGCCGCTACCAGTTCCACGGCGCCGGCGGCCCACATGGAGACGATCATCGAACCGATCACCTCGGTACCGGGCGAGAGCAGATAGACGCCGGTGGAGTACTCGCGCTCGAAGATCAGGAACACCATCAGCCAGGCCCCCACCAGGCCATAGCGCACCAGCGGGAGGGTGACGTCGCGGGTGACGCGGGAACGCGAGGCACCGACGGCGCGGGCTGCCTCTTCCAGCTCCGGGCCGACCTGCAGCAGGGCGGTATTGATCAGGCGCAGACCGTAAGCCATCCACACCACCGAGTAGGCCAGCCAGACCGAGAAGATGGTCGAGCGCAGGGCGCGCAGGGCGGGGATGAAGCTGTCCACCAGCCACAGGGCGACGGGGTTGTCGATGCCCTTCAAGGCCGAATCCAGCAGCGAGGGCACAAACAGGAACACCCACAGGAAGGACAGGCCGGCCAGCAGGCCCGGCACCGCACGCGGCACCAGCACGCTGTAGTCGAGAAAGCGCGTCACGCCATCCTGCTTGCGGTGCATGGCCAGGGCAATGGCGGTATAGCAGGCCACCGCCAGGGCGCCGCCGATGACGCCGATCAAGACCGTATTGATGATGCCGCGCACCAGCGAGGGCTGGTCCCAGACGTTCAACAGGTTCTCGAAAGTCAGCACGTCGAGCAGATTGACGCCATCCCCCCAGTGCGAGACGAAGGTGCGCAGGCCGATACCCGAGAGCGGAATGATGACGGTAAAGAGCAGCCAGCCGGCAATCAGGGCGAAGGCCACCCAGCGCCACTTGCCCAGCGGCAGCGCCTTCTGGCGCGCACCCTTGCCCTTGATGGCGACAAACTTGTTGGCCGAGCGCAGCAGCCAGCGTTGCAGCATCACCAGCGGCATGGTCACCGCCACCAGGCACACGGCCACTGCCGCCATCAGGTGATACGAAGGCGTACCCAGCTTGTTGGTGAGTTTGTAGAGATAGGTGGGCAGGACCAGGTGGCCTTCCGGATCGCCCAGCACCAGCACCAGACCGAACACTTCAAAGCCGAGGAAGAACACCAGCACTCCCGAGTAAGCCAGTGCGGGCGTGATCATCGGCAGCGACACGTTCAGCGCCACCTGCAGCGGCGACGCCCCGGCCACGCGGGCCGCTTCTTCCACGTCCGAGCCGAGACTGCGCAGGGCCGCCGAGGCATACAGATAGACGTGCGGCACGTGGGTCAGGCCGGCGATGATGACGATGCTCGTAAAGGAATAGATATTCCACGGATCGCCCTCGAAGCCGACCACCGACAGCAGGTTCTTGACCCATACCGTGTAGAAGCCCACCGGGCCCATCGAGACCACATAGCCGAAACCGATCACCATGGGCGAGACAAAGATCGGCACCATCAGGGCCGGCGCGATGAAGCTGCGGCCCGGCAGGTCGGTGCGCACCATCAGGAAGGCCAGCATGCCCCCCAGCGGGACGGCGATCAGGGCCAGGCCGGTGGCCAGGGTCAGGCCGTTGATGAAGGCCTGGCGGAAGTCGGGATCGTCGAAGATGAAACGATAGGAATCCAGGGTCAGCGTCTTGACCGGCGCGAAGAAGGGTGCCGACAGAAAGCTTTGATAGAAGATCAGCAGCAGCGGCACGAAGATGGCCAGGGCTGCCAGCAGCACGACCAGGCCGCGCGGCCAGTTCAGCCGGAAACGGCGGGCCGGCAGGGCTTGCTCGCTGCGCGGCAGCGTTGTGGTGGTTTGCATGGTGCGCCTCATGAGTGGGCAGATGGAACAGAACAGGCCGGGCGACGGCAATGCGCCGCCCACGGAGACGGCCAGAGCCGAACTCCGCAAAGCGATGACACGATGTAATGAACGAACACCCCCGTTCGGACTGAGTAGACCAGCAGGGTCGTATCGAAGGCGTGACGGCCTCTGACCTGCGCGCTACCCGGCCCGGGACGGAAATGATTTACTTCTTGGTGGCTTCCTTCCACTGCTTCAGGAAGTCCAGGCGCTTCTTCTGGTCCAGATAGTCCAGCAGTTCGGTGGAGACCGGCATGGGCTTCAAGGACGCGCCCAGTTGCCTGGTCAGTTCCGCCGAGGTGGTGGTCCCGGTGACATCGCCGCGAATGGCAAAGAGCTGCGCATCGTTGGCGATGATGGTCTGGCCGCGCTTGGAGAGGATGTAGTCCACCCACAGCTTGGCGGCATTGAGGTTCTTGCCGGCCTTGTTGATGAAGATCACGCGCGAGAGCACCAGGTTGTAATCCTTGGTGAAGGCCACGCCGATGGACGGATCCTTCTTGGCGCGCACCAGGGCATAGGGGCCGAGGATGTTGTAGCCGATCAGGTTTTCACCCGAGGAGATGCGTTCGAGCATGGTGCCGGTGGAGGACTGCACGCGTGCGGCCACGCCGCCCATGGCTTTGGCGAAGTCCCAGAAATGCGGATTGTGCTTCAGGTCATAGGTCATCAGGCTGAAGCCCACGCCAGACTTCTCGATGTCGTAGGTGGTGACCTTGTTCTTGAACTTGTCTTGCTTGCTGACCAAGAGCCTGGTGAACTCGTCGTGGGAGCTCGGCACCTCGGCCTCGCTCACCAGGCGCTTGTTGTAGACGATGGCGGCCGGCTCGAAGGTGGTGCCGTAGGCGGTGTCCTTCCAGTTGGCCCAGGCCGGCAGGGCAGCGGCTTCGGGCGACTTGTAGGCGACCGCATAGCCTTCGGAGGCCAGCTTGACCTGCAAGTCCATCGACGAGGACCACATCACATCGGCGGTGGCGCCGCCGGCGGCGGCTTCGGAGATGAAGCGGTTGTAGGCTTCGGTGGAATTCATGTCGTTGTACTCGACCTTGACGCCCGGATAGAGCGCGCCGAAATCCTTGATCAGCGCTTCGGCCGCCTTGGAATCGGTGGTGCTGTAGATCACGACCTTGCCTTCCTTGCCGGCGCCTTCAATGACCTTGGCGTAATCGGCCGGATAGCCGGCGGGAGTGTCGGCATGGGCCACACTGCTGAAAGTGACGGGCAAAGCGAGGGCCAGGCCGAGCGCAATGCTCAGGCGACGTTTGTGCAACATGGGTTCTCCTTGATGATGAAACGGACCTTGCGCCGGCCCGGTTGCAGAGCACGCCTGACGGCGTGTGCAACCGGGCTTGTCAGCGCACCAGGCCCAACTCCTGGGACTGCCTGCGATAGCGCGCAACGGTCTGCGCGATGTAATTCGAGAGCGGCTTGCCGGTCATGGCAAAGGGTTGCAAGCCACCAATGCTGCGCTGGCGATCGAAGGCGGGATCGGCCAGTGCACGGTCAAAATACTGTACCCAGCGCCGGTAATCCTCCTGCGACGCATGCGGACTCATGTAGAAGCCGCGAATGATGGGCCAGACCACGTCATAGCCCTGTTCACGCGCAGTCGGCACCGAATGCAGCGGACCCGGCAGGCGTTGTTCGGACAGCACCGCCAGGATCCGCACCTTGCCATCGGCCATGAAGTAGGCGGCCTCCGAGGTATCGCCCGAGATCACCTGCACATGTCCGGCCTGCAATGCGGCAAAGGAATCACCGCCGCCTTCCAGCGCAACGAAACGGAACTGCCTCGGCGTGAAGCCGGCGTGTTGCGCCAGCAGCGCCATCTTCAGCCAGTCCTGGCTGCCCACGGTTCCGGACAAGCCCACGGTAACCGCCGACGGATTCTTGCGGATCGCTTCGAGCAACTGCTTCAGGTTGTGCCAGGGTGCATCGCCGCGCACCGCAATCATGCCGTGATCGATGCCGATGCCAGCCACCCAGCGCACGTCGTCCACGTCAGCGCGACCATACTTGCCTTGCGCCAGGCTCAGCAGCGAGCCACCCGAAAAGGCCACCAGGGTTTCCGGCCCGCCGCGCCGCTGCGAGACCACCGAACTCCAGGCCACCGCACCGATACCACCGGGCAGGTAGGCCACCTTGAAGTCCTGCTGGCCCGCTTCGGACTGCATCACCCGGCGCAACAGCTTGCACGAGGCATCCATGCCGCCGCCCGGCTTGGCCGGGACGATGCACTCGGTGGCCCCGGCGCACGGCAGCGCACACGCCAGCAGGCATGCGGCCAGACGGTGATACCAGCGATGGAGGCATCCGGCCTTCATGGCCGAGAGCAGCAGCGCAACAACAATATGGGAACAACGGTACCGGCGCGGCCGGACCCGGGGGCAGTCATGTGGTGTCTCCAGCTTGGAATTCTTGATATGGGCGCATCGTACAAGAAAAGGCTTTCAGCCGGCTTTCAGCCAGGCTGTCAGTGTGGGATCGAAGCTACGCAGTTTCCACAATGGCCGGGCCGGACGTTTCAAAGGCGGCGGGCCATCTGTTAGCATCCGCGCTGGAGACAAGCCGTACCGCACTGTAAAAAATATAAAGGCCGCATCATGCGCATCCTGCTGGTCGAAGACCATATCGAACTTTCCCGCTGGCTGGCCAAGGCCCTGCGCGACGCCCACCTCACGGTGGAGTGTGCGCACAACGGTGCCGATGCCGACAGCCTGCTGCTCACGCAAGACTATGCTCTGGTGATCCTGGACCTGACCCTGCCGCGCATGGATGGGCTGGAAGTCTTGAAGCGCATGCGCGCGCGCGGCAGCCGCACACCGGTCCTGATCCTGACCGCGCGCGGCGGCCTGGCCGATCGTGTCAGCGGCCTGAACATGGGTGCCGATGACTACCTCGCCAAACCCTTCGAGCTGGAAGAACTGGAAGCGCGCGTGAAGGCCCTGCTGCGCCGTTCGCAGAGCCAGGAAGCGGTCACCGTGGCCTGCGGTGCGCTGTGCTTCGATACCGTCTCGCGCACCTTCACCTATCACGGCGAACTGCTGGCGCTGACCCCGCGCGAACATGCGGTGCTGGAAGTGCTGATCATGCGCCAGGGCCACACCGTACCCAAGGACAAATTGTTCCAGCAGGTGTTTTCGCTGGATGACAACGCCAGCGTGGACGCCATCGAAATCTACATCCACCGTCTGCGCAAGAAACTGGAACACGAGGCGGCGGGCCGGGTCGGCATCACCACCCTGCGCGGCCTGGGCTATCTGCTGCAGGCGGCGTAATGACGCAAGCCCCGCGGCGACTGGGCAACCTGCGCAGCCAGCTGGTGCGGTGGCTGATCATTCCGCTGACGCTGCTGGTGGCTCTGGATGCGGTCTCGGTCTACACCAATGCACTGGAGGTGGCCGACCTCGCCTACGACCGCTCGCTGCTGGCGTCCACCCGCGCACTGGCCGAACGGGTCTCCATCGTCGACGGGCATGTCACGGCCGATGTGCCCTACGTGGCATTGGACAGCTTCGAGACCGATACCCTGGGCCGCATCTACTACAAGGTCACCGGACTCAATGGCGAGCTGGTCTCAGGCTACGACGACCTGCCGCCGGTGCCGGCCAATGTCAAACGCTCGGAAGCCTATCCGGCGCTGGTGCGTTTCTACCAGGCCGATTATCACAACCAGCCCATCCGCATCGCCGCGTTGCTGCAGCCGGTGTATGACGACAGCATGCGCGGCATCGCCCTGATCCAGGTCGGCGAGACCATGGAGGCACGCAACGGCATGACGCGCAAGATCCTCTTCGATACACTTTGGCGCCAGGGCACGCTGGTGACGGTGGCGGCGCTGCTGGTATGGTTTGCGGTGCGCTTCGTGCTGCGTCCGGTGATGCAGTTGAAGGGCGAGGTGGAGTCGCGCGCGCCCACCGATCTCTCCGGTTTTGATCCGGCGCTGGTGCACAAGGAAATGCGCCCGCTGGTGCAGGCCATGAATGGCTACATGGGTCGGCTGCAGGCCCTGATCAGCGCCCAGCGGCGCTTCATCGCCGATGCCTCGCACCAGTTGCGTACCCCTCTGACGGTATTGAAGACGCAATCCGAGCTGACCCTGCGCGAACTGCGCCGCACGCGGCTCGATCCCGCCGAGCTGCGTGAGCTGGTGGAAGGCATGGCGCGCACTACCGATTCGGCGGTGCACCTGGCCAATCGCCTGCTCACGCTGGCACGGGCCGAACATGGAGCGGCCGAAGGCGGCACCATGCGCGTGCGGCTCACCGATGCGGCGCGCCAGGTGGCGCTGGAACTGTCACAGCAAGCCGTGGCCCGCGACATCGGGCTGGCGTTCGAGGATGAAGGCGATCTTGCCATCGAGGGCAATGCACTGCTGCTGCATGAACTGATGGTGAACCTGCTGGACAATGCGATCCGCTATACGCCACGCGGCGGCCAGATCACCTTGCGCGTACGGGCCCTGAGTCAGCCGGGCCACCCGACCAGCGCGCTGCTGGAGGTGGAAGACAACGGCCCCGGCATTGCCGAGGCCGAACGCGAAAAAGTATTCGAACCCTTCTACCGCGCCGGTGCCACCCAGCACGTCAATCCGGGCGGAACCGGACTGGGGCTGGCAATCGTACGCGAGATCGCCGCCCTGCACCGCGCTACCGTGACGCTGGAAGCCCCGCCGCGAGGCAGCGGGCTGCTGGTGCGCATCGCGTTTGCGGGTGTCGTGGAAATGCGGGCCTGAGCCCGCCAGGTCTCAGAACTGTTCCCAATCGCCTTCATCGGCTGGCATGGCCTTGCTGCCGCTCCTGGCACTGGAAGCCGGCACCGGTTTGGCCGGCAAGGCCTTGGCTGCGGTGCCCGGAGCCGGCACGGCGGCCTTGGCCGACATGACCGGCGCAGCCGCCGTCGGCTTGCTGGTCGACTTGGGCGGTACCGGCTTGGGCACGGGCCGCGCGCGCGAGGCCTCGTGGCTGCCGAGCTTGAAGATGCTCACCGTTTCCACCAGACGACCCGACTGCTCCTGCAGCGACTGCGCGGCAGCAGCGGCCTGTTCCACCAGCGCGGCGTTCTGCTGGGTGACCTCATCCATCTGCACGATGGCGTGATTGATCTGCTCAATGCCATCGCTCTGCTCGTTGCTGGCCGCCGAGATCTCGGCCACCACGTCGGTGACGCGGCGCACGCTGGCCACCACTTCACTCATGGTGGCGCCGGCCTGTTCCACCAGACGGCTGCCGTTGTCCACGCGGCTGACCGAATCATCGATCAGGGCCTTGATCTCCTTGGCGGCCGAAGCACTGCGCTGGGCCAGGGTACGCACTTCGGACGCCACTACCGCAAAGCCGCGTCCCTGCTCACCGGCACGCGCCGCTTCGACGGCGGCATTCAAGGCCAGGATGTTGGTCTGGAAGGCGATGCCATCGATGACGCTGATGATGTCGACAATCTTGCGCGAGGCATCGTTGATCTCCCCCATGGTCTGCACCACCTGCCCCACCACGTTGCCGCCCTGCGCCGCCACTTCGGACGCAGTGGTGGCCAGACTGTTGGCCTGGCGGGCATTGTCGGCATTCTGCTTGACGGTGGAGGTCAGTTCTTCCATCGCGGAGGCCGTTTCTTCCAGCGCACCGGCCTGTTCCTCGGTGCGCGAGGACAGATCCAGATTGCCGGTGGCGATTTCGGAAGAGGCGGTATTGATGGTATCGCTGCCCGTACGTACCTCGCTGACGATGCGGTGCAGGTTCTGGTTCATGGCCTTGAGCGAAGCCAGCAGCATGCCGGTTTCATCCTTGGTGGTCTCGCCGATCTGTATCGTCAGATCGCCTTGCGCGACGGCGCTGGCCACGTCCACCGCTTCATTGAGCGGACGGGTGATGGAGCGCGTGACCCACCATGCTGCCAGCACGCACAGCAGGATGGCCACAGCCGACAGTTCCAGCATCAGGGCGATGGCCGAATCGCTGGTGTGCTGGCCGTCGACCACACTGTCATCCATCAGCGACTTCTGGAAGGCAACGAAGCTGTCGAGGACCTCGAAGTAGCGATCCTGCTTGGGAATGACTTCATTGAAGAGCAGCTCGGTACCCTCGTCCTTCTTTTGCTGGCTGATCAGTTCGCGCAACTTGTCACGCGGGGTGTTGTAGGCGGCGCGCGCCTCCTGGATGGCCTTCAACAATTCCTTGCCGCGCGGTGTGCTGATGAGCTTTTCGACCTTTCCCAGCGCCTCGGTGGTCTTGGCGCTGTTGGCCGCACCACGGTCGAGATAGCGCCTGGCCTCGTCGATATTGCGCGCCAGCAAGGCATT
Organism: Herbaspirillum sp. C9C3; assembly: GCF_013359625.1. NCBI lineage: Bacteria > Pseudomonadati > Pseudomonadota > Betaproteobacteria > Burkholderiales > Oxalobacteraceae > Herbaspirillum > Herbaspirillum sp. C9C3. The sequence continues at coordinate 675 of NZ_JABFMQ010000039.1, read as the reverse complement.
GCGCAGGTTGCGCGCGGCCGAATTGACGTTCTCGCGGATCTCCATGACCAGCGCGATCTTCACATAGCGATCCTCGACCACCACCCGCGAGGCCTTGCTGATGCTGTGCAGGCTTTGCATGCCCACCCCCGTGATCAGGCACATGACCGCGACCAGTATGCCGAAGCAGGCCGCCAGGCGCGCGCTGATCCTGATGTTCTTGATGTTCATTCCTATTCCCCCGATGGATTGTGATAATGCTCGCTGAGCAGTGTGAGGTAACCGCCCCGGCCACGCCATCAGGCAGATCCTGATGCGCCCGACTGACAGCTCCCAGACTTCATTGCTTCATGGCAAGCGCATCTTGCCGTCGCGCGCAAAAAAAAAGCTGCCGTTCAGTATTCCTGAACGTCAGCTTTTTCTCAGACTTGAGCCTGCGCCGTCGGATTCTCATCCCCTGGCTCGCAAGCTTCTCACACAAAGTTGCCGATGGCTGCAATGACCGCCTGCCGCACCGATCCGCTGACCACGAAGTCATGCGCTGCCTGCACATCATCATGGAACCAGCGATCGCCCTCCAGGCAGGCCGGAATCTGCCGACGGATCTCCTCATACGCCGCCTGCGTGCCCTTCCCCAGCGCGAAGTCCTTGAGCAGTTCTTCGGTCATGGTCAGCGCCTGCGCGGCCAACAGCATT
>NZ_JABFMQ010000038.1:0-25400 GCF_013359625.1 Herbaspirillum sp. C9C3 | reverse complement strand
GCGCCCTTTCTGGACAGAACGCATCTCACGCCTATTTATGAAATGGGTTCTAGTTGATCGTTGCCTTCGACGGTGGATTGCAGGGGAAGCACAAGGCTTCAGTCGAGCGCAGTTAGAGAAAATGGAGCAGCGATAGGCCGCTCAGCCGTTGCTGAAGTCTTCCAGCGGGGCGGCAGGCTTGTCGCGTTCAGGTTTGCGAGGCTTGTAGACAACCTTCGTCACCTGTTTGCGTTCGATATTTTCATGCAGAGCTTTCCCTTGATCGTCCAGCTTGCCTGTGAGTTTGGCGCCGTCCTTGAAGTGGATTTCATAGTCTGCTCCACTGATGCCCGAGCCGGTTTCAGGCTCCATGTAATGCAATGCAATCCAATTATTTTCGGCAGACGTTCCATCGGGTAGTGGCGGAAGCATCGCCCCTGCACTGGCCCCACCCGGAAACGCATGCGTCCCCCCCTTCACCGAAAACGTCCCCGGACAGGCAAACGTAATATTCCCACCCTCCAACGTCACCGAAGCCTGTCCCGCCTGCAGCACGATCTTCTGGCGCGCCTTGATCTCGATGCCCTCATTGACGCTGATTACGCTCACCTCCTTGTCGGCCAGGATCTCCAGCGCATCGGTATGCGCCTGCAACGAGACCGGTCCATTGCCCGCATAAGCCTGGATACCTCCGTCATGCGCAAACAGGGTAGCCGCCTTGCCAGCGGCCAGACTGGCAGTGTCGGTAGCCGTCCAGTGGGTATCGCCCTGGCTGGTCCAGTGCAGGTTCTCACCGGCATAGAGCACCGTGGAGGCAGCGCTGGCCCAGTTGATGTTGGCCGGAGATTCCATCAGCACCGCCGCCTTGGCGAACTTCTCGACCGGTTGCGCGGTGTCGCTCTCGCGGGAACCCTCTTTGCTCTTGAAGGCGTCCTGGCCATTGACGCTGCCCGGATGCTTGCCTTGATCCGCAGGGTCGATGATGGAGATGAAATCCCTCTTGGCCTGCAAGGCATCCGCACTATGCAGCGCCTGCTGCTGCGCGGCAGCGTCGCCCATGGTCCGGGCCAGTTGCTGCGCCCCCTTCAGTTGGGCGACGGCTTCCTGGGCATCCATCTGCGTGCTGGTCACGCTGGCCCCGGCAGCCGGGCGCGCCGTCGAGGAAATCAGCAGGCCCTCCGCACCGCGTACCACGCCCCAAGCGTCACTACGCAGTTCAAAACCCTGACCGCGATAGCTGCCGCGCTGTGCGCCTGTGTCGGCCTGTTCGATCAGGTGGCCGAGATTGAGCTGGGACCTGGCCTGGCTGGAGGCTAGCCGCATGCGCAGTTGCGACTGCGTATCGTCCACCACCCATTGATTGAATCCACTGCCATCATGCGCCGTGCTGTGCCAGCCCGAGATCGTGCCGGCATGGTTGGCTCCGGAATCGGCACCAGCCGGGAAAGGCGGTACATCGCTGCCGTTGTAGAGCTGCGCGACCACGACAGGCCGGTCGATATCGCCCTCGATGAAATCGATCAGCACTTCACTGCCAATGCGCGGCGTGAACTGGCTGCCCCAGTTGGGACCGGACTGGGCTTCGGCCACGCGTACCCAGGTGCCGGAGGCGTCGTTGCCGGGCGCGTTGCCGTCTTTGTCATCGAGGTTGCCGGTTTCGCGCAGGCCGCCAGGATTGGGAGCCTGGCCGCGTTGCCAATGGAACTGCACCTTGACGCGATGATTGCGGTCCGTGGTGACAGCAGTGTCCGGCAGGCCGGTGACCAATGCGGTCTGCGTGCCGCGTGCAGTTGGCTTGAGACGCTCCGTGATCGCGGTCGGCACGACAGGAACCACATCGCGCACGGCCACGAAGCTGTTGCGGTAGGTGCCGGCTTTGAGATCGTCGTCTGAGCTGGTGCCCGGAGAGGGTGAGCTGACCAAGCCTTGCCCGAGCGAAGCAGGCAATACCTCATCAAGGACATGGGCGATATTGTTGTCGAAATTGTTGCGCGCACTATGGCTGACCGAAAGCAGCCTGAAGCGGTTCTCTCCCTCCGGATAGCGCTCATGCTGGATCAGGGCGAACTGAACACCGGCACAGAGCTGGCGCACCGCGCCTGCGCCTTCGAAGCACTTGTTCTGCAGTTCCATGGCCTGCAGCATCAACAAGGCATGGTCCGATGCCGCCTTCTGGTCGGCAAAGTCCTGCTGGCCGCTGCCGTCGTAGACCGGCAGGGCAGGGAGCTCGCCAGCATCCAGGCTGGAGCTCTCTTCGGCCGAAGCTGAAGAAATCTTCTCAGGATGCCAGCTGGCCAGGGCCACCGCGTTGGAACGCACGCTGCGCACGGCGCTGAAGTCGGTGATGGCATCACTGGACTCGGTGGCTGCGACACGGTGAAAGCGAATGCGCGCATCGCCACCCGGCAGGTCCGGGGCCTTGGCGTTACGGTCGAAGATGATCAGTTTGTGCCGTGCCTGTTGCTGGCCGGAGGCCTGGCCATCGTCACCATCCTGCTGATGTTCGAAACGGAAGTTGAGGCCTTCGCTGGCCAGGATGCGGCGCAGGAAGGCGTAATCGCTCTCGCGGTATTGCGTGCAGATCTCGCGCCTGGCAAGCGTCTGCGTGACATCCAGCGAGAAATTGGCTTGCGGATACTCCTTCAGGACCGCGCTGGCGATGTCGGTGACGCTCATGTCCTGGAACAGGAAGCTGTCGCGGCGCCGGTCGAGGAAGGCGAGGAAGGATTCCAGCCGCAACCGGTAGCGTGCCAGACCGCCATCAGCACCCAGCCAGGAAGCCTGGGTGCAGTAGCCGTGCCAGGCGCGTCGGCTGCCATCGACCTGCAGCAGGCGCAGCGTCAGCTCGCTGCCGATGAATTGCTTGAGGTCGAGATCGGTGGAGACGGACAGCGCATCAATGTCGAACCTGAAGTTGTCATTGACGCTCTCCTGGCCGTGGAAGCGCTCCACCACCAAGGATTCAGGGAGGTTTGCGGTCTGGGCGCTGCTCAGAGTGATCAGGCGCGCGTGTTGCGACAGGCCGGGGCCGAAAAGCTGGTTGATGACACTGTTGAGAGTATCGGAAAAAGGCAGATTCATCCGAGTGGTCTTCCATGACAGTCAGGGGAGAGATCACGCTCAGGGCAGCGTAATGGTCAGGTTGGCAGTACGTGGTGCCAGCTTGACGATATCGGCATAGCCGGCCAGTCCGTTCTCGGTGCCGCTGGTGAGCATCCAGTTCAGGCCCAGGTAGGCAAACATGCCGATAAAGGCAAACAGCGAGGCCACCACCCACAACGGCACGTCATTGCGCAGCTTGTTGACGATGGCATCCGGCCGCGACCAGTGCGGCGCGAATCCCGCGCTCTTGCCCTTGAGATGAGCGATTTCGTCACCCAGCCGCGCGGTCAGATAATTCAGTTTTTCCGGTCCTTCGAGTGCGTACTTTCCCTGGAAGCCCAGCAGCAGGCACATATGAAACACTTCCAGCGCCTGGATGTGCGCGTTGCCACGCACCCGCAGGTCTTCCAGCTGCTTGAAGAAATTTTCACCTGCCAGTTGATCGCCGAACATGGTCAGCTGCAACGGGCGACGTTCCCACGCATCGCGGATGCCGAAGCTGGAACGCAGGATGATCTCATCGACCGAGGCACAGAACGCATATTTGGCGGCGTAGACGTCTTCCGGAGAGACGTCAAGCTTCTTTGCATTGCGCTCTACGTCACCCAGGAATTTCTGCATCTTCACCGAGAAGGATGCTTCATCCACAGGCGCACTGCCGTTCTTGAGCATGAAGAGCGCATAGAAGCCGTCATACATCAGATCCAGCAGCGACTTCGCATTCACGGGGGCGCTGGCCAGCTGGGTCGGCGGAAGGTGATCTTGATCGAGCAGGGAGGGGGCCGAGGTCATGTTCATTGCGTCACCGCCAGGAGTTCGAGTTTGAGGTCACGGATGCCGGAGGGTACATAGATGCAGATCGATTGCGCCTGCAGCATGCGTTCGTACATGGCGCCCTTGCTCTCCAGCGTGAAGTAGTAGGTATCAGGGCGTACGGGCAACGCCGCCGGCACCTGCGGCGAGTGCACCAGCTTTACGCCAGGCAGTGCGGCCAGCACGAATTTCTCGACGTCCTCGGGCGCGCCGATCTTGAAGCGCAGCGGCACCACATCGACCAGCTCGATGGCCGGGAGGTCGGCATTGACGGCCAGGTAGAAACTGGTCTTCTCGTCGATCTTGCCCGAGTCCAGCATGCCCATGTGATAAGACGGCTTGTTCTCGTGCAGGGCAATGGCGAAATAGCGCGACGAGATGACGGTGTCGAGCAGTTCGCGGATGATGCCGTCAAGCCGCGCAAACGCGGGTCCGGGATCGCGATGCTCATAGGGCGGCAGGTCGGCCAGCGCCAGGCTGCGCGAGAACGTCATCAGCGACCCTGCCAGGGCGAGCAGTTGTTCGTAGAGCCGTTCAGGATGCAGCATGGGATTGTTCAGGTAGTGCGAGAGACTGGCATAGGCGGTGCTGGCCGTATGCAGCAGCCAGAAAGAGGTGATGTCGCCGGAACGGAATTCCACCACGCTCTTGCTGGGTTCGCGATGGTGCCCGTACAGCGCGCTGACCTTGGCCTGCAAGGCATCGAGCAGGCGGCGAAGCCGCAGGAACAGCAGCGGTGCTGCATGTACCGACAGGCTGGGCGCCACGAAATCAGGATCCAGTTCGAATCCTGATGAGCTTGCCCGACGCAGTCGGACGATAGGGATGCACACCAGCGAATCGCGCGGTTCGTTCTCCGACACCAGCCTCACCGCCTTCTTCAGATAGCTCATTTCGGCCTTGGCGGCATCGGTGAAGAGATCGGGCGTCTCGATATTGTGCTGGATGTAGCGGCTGGACTGATGATTGCCGCTTCCGGTACCGGCGGCGAAATTGCTGCCGAAGCTCTTCAGTGCGGGCAGCGCCGCGTAGAAGGTCACGGATTGCTGCGATAGCGCAATCTCGGTCAGTTCGATGGGGTCGGGCAGGTCATCGCCATCCGGAGCCTTGTATATTTCGCCATCCTGGAAGATGGCCGACAGTTCCAGGATGCGCAGTGTATTGTTGCTCAGGGCATCGCGATCGACCTGAAGCGAACAGATGCCCCAGCAATAGGGATTGAGCGCCAGCGCAGTCTGGTGCAGGCGCGTTTCGTGATAATGATCCTGCCGCTGGAAGTGTTGCGGCCGGAGGAAAAGACCTTCGCCCCAGAGGACTTTGTTGGAGTGATTCACTTGGATTGCCCCGTCGTGATGATTGTCATGTCGCGATGTCCTGCGAATTGTTGTTTGAATTTCACTGACACTGAACTGGTGCCAGCATCAGATTCTTTTCCAGCGGCTTGCCCTGCGTATCGATGGCCACGGCACCAGCACCTACGGTCAGCGAGCAGGACTGCAAGCCGACGGTGATACCGTTCTTCTCGGCCTCATCAGCCTTGAAGACGGCACGCCAGCGCTGCGGCGCCGGGTTGACGAACAGCGCTGCCACGCCGATATAGCCGGCTTCATAACTGACCTTTTCGGAAATCTCATAGCGCTGGCCCGGGACCAGCGTCACTTCCTTGACCTCCAGGAGGTCAGCTCCCAAGGCTTCCTTTTCTTTCTGTGCGCTCAGGAACGTGTCGTATGACGCCTGTTGGAAACTAATGTTCTGCTTGAGCTTATAAATTTTTACGACCAGGGCCAGAGGACGCTGCTGCGAATCGACGTTGAGAGCCTTGGATGCGTGCAGCTTGATGGGCACCGTGCGCGGCTGCTTCATGGAATCGGGGACTTCCGGCGTGTCGGGTTTCTTCAGTCCCAGCGCCTCTAGCGTGGACTTGGCGGCCTGGGCGACCCCGGATGCTGCACCCACGGCGGCACAGCCGGATAGGGAAAAGATGGCAACTCCCGTTGCCAAGTGATTAATCAATCGTTTTTTCAACTCTGCCCCGTTCGTTCTATTGGATTTCTCATGCGCGAATTCTCGCGTGCCGAAAAAATTTTAGGAAGTCTTTACAGATTGTGGAACTGCATTTTCCCGTGAAGGTCTATGCGATACATTTGGACGAGCTTAAGTTCAAATTACTCAAAACTATTAAGTCGGGCAACAACCTGATAGTCGTAATTAGAACGTGGCGTAGTTGAAAAGTGCGGTTTCCAAGAGCATCAATTTCGCCGGAAAACTGCCGTCGCATCTCATTTGCAGCCTAAAAATCAGGAATCTCCGGAATTTTTCGGTCCCGACTAATTTGCTTGTGCGATTTCGCGCAAGGTTTTCTTAATGTCAAAAATATAAGGAGTGAATTCCAATGCGTGCGAGCAAATTGAAGGCGGGTGTGATCGTTCCGGCACTGCTGGCGGTGATGTTGGCCGGTTGTGCCAATATCCAGAACAAGCCCAATCCGGAGGACGACGCCAAGAACACGCTGGAAAACGGGGTGGCCCAGGCCAACACCGCGCAGGCCGAAGGCAAGACCGATGAAGCCGTGTCAGTGCTGAAGATAGTGGCCAGCCGCTTCCCTGCCGACAAGACTCCCTGGGTGCGCATTGCCCAGATCCGCTTCGACGCCGGCGATTACAGCGATGCGATCGTCAATGCCCAGGAAGCACTCAAGCGCGACCCGTCCGACAAGGTCGCCAACAGCATCGTGACTGTGTCCGGCCTGCGTCTGGCGACGAAGTCGCTGGCGGATCTGCGCTCGCAGAATGCGCTGAACGGCTCGGTCAAGACCGAAGCCCAGGACCTGACCAAGATCCTGCGTGAAAGCCTGGGCGAAAACACCTTGGTGCCGCCACCGGGCAAGCCTGTCGCTGCATCTCGTGCGCGCGGCAAGGTCGTGCGCAAGGCGGTCGCACCCTCAGCTGATACCGATGCAGGCAATGGTGGCGGCAGCGGCCCCAATCCATTTGGCAATCTGAAGTAAGGCGAGCCGGCGGGACGCCTTGCGTGTTCCCGCTTTTCAAGCCGCCTCAGGCGATGGGGCGAGTCACTCAAACAGCAGCGGAGCAAACATGGCCAAAAGAGAAAGCATCCAGAAGAAACTGCAGAAAGTGCGTCCCCCGCGCGTGCAGATGACCTATGACGTCGAGATCGGTGACGCCATCGAAAAGAAGGAACTGGCCTTCGTGACCGGCGTGGTCGGCGATTTCGGCGGGAACTCGGAGGTGCCGCAGCCGCGTCTGAAGGATCGGAAATTCATCAATATCGATCCCGATAATTTCGATGAAGTCATGAAGGGTATCGAACCGCGCGCCGTCTATCGCGTGCCCAACGAGCTCTCCGAAAAGGGGGGTGAATTCGCGGTGGAACTGAAGTTCCGTTCGATGGAAGATTTTCGGCCCGAGTCCGTGGTGCAGCAGGTCGAGCCCCTGCGCAAGCTGCTGGAAGCGCGCACCAAGCTGGCAGATCTGCGTAACAAGATCGCCGGCAACGACAAGCTGGAAGACATTCTCAGCGACGTGCTCAACAGCACCGAGAAGCTGGCCGAACTCAGCAAGCAAACCAACAAGTAAAAGAGATCCCCATGTCCGCTCAAGCCAATACCGAAGCTGCCGCAAGTGCCGCGCCCGCTGCTGTCGGCAGCACTCTTCTGGATGACATCGTCGAACAAAGCAAGGTCGCCAAGTCCTCTTCCGAACATGATCGTGCGAAGGATCTGATTTCCGAACTGGTCAGCCAGGTCATGGAAGGCACGGTAGTCGTCTCGGAAAACCTGTCGGCCACCCTGGATGCGCGCATCGCGGAACTGGATCATCTGATCTCCAGCCAGGTCAGTGCGATCATGCACGCGCCCGAGTTCCAGAAGCTGGAAGGCAGCTGGACCGGCTTGAACTACCTGGTCCGCAACACCACCGTTGGCGAGAACCAGAAGATCAAGATCCTCAACGCCACCAAGAAGGAACTGGTCAAGGACTTCAACTCGGCACTGGAATTCGACCAGAGTGCCATGTTCAAGAAGGTATATGAAGAAGAATTCGGTACCTTCGGTGGCGCGCCTTTCGGTGCCTTGCTGGGCGATTTCGAGATCACGCGCCAGCCTGAAGATATGTACTTCATCGAGCAGATGTCGCGTATCGCCGCAGCCTCCCATGCGCCCTTCATCACGGCGGCCTCGCCCGAGCTGTTCGGCCTGGAGAGCTTCTCCGACCTGGGCAAGCCGCGTGACCTGTCCAAGGTCTTCGATACGGTTGAATACGCCAAGTGGAAGTCATTCCGTGAATCCGAAGATTCACGTTATGTCGGCCTGACCCTGCCGCGCTTCCTGGGTCGTCTGCCCTTCAATCCCAAAGACGGGACGACGGTCGAAGGCTTCAACTTCGTCGAGGATGTCGATGGCACCGATCATTCCAGATACCTGTGGTGCAACGCCGCCTATGCCTTTGGCAGCAAGCTCACCAAGGCCTTCGAGGACTTCGGCTGGTGCGCGGCTATCCGTGGTGTGGAGGGCGGCGGTCTGGTCGAGGACCTGCCCACCCACACCTTCAAGACGGATGAAGGCGAAGTTGCCCTCAAGTGCCCCACCGAGATTGCCATCACCGATCGCCGCGAGAAGGAGCTGTCGGATCTGGGCTTCATTTCCCTGGTCCACTGCAAGAATACCGACTATGCCGCCTTCTTCGGCGCACAGTCTGCCCAGAAACCCAAGAAGTACAACACGGACGCCGCCAATGCCAATGCGGTCCTGTCCTCGCAGTTGCAATACATCTTTGCCGTCTCGCGCATCGCTCACTACATGAAGTCGATGATGCGGGACAAGATCGGCAGCTTTGCTGCCGCTTCGAACGTCGAAGACTTCCTCAATCGCTGGATCGCGCAATACGTGCTGCTGGACGACAACGCCACGCAGGAAGCAAAAGCGCAATTCCCGCTGCGCGAAGCTTCGGTACAGGTGTCGGAAGTGCCGGGACGGCCAGGCGTTTATCGCGCCGTGTCGTTCTTGCGTCCGCATTTTCAGTTGGATGAACTGTCGGTGTCGCTCCGGCTGGTTGCGGAGCTGCCGCAGGCAGGTAAATCCTAACTATTTTTTCCTCCCTCATGTTTACAGGATAAGTTATGGCAATTGACGTCTATCTGCAAATCGACGGCATCAAGGGTGAATCCACTGATGACCTGCACAAGGATTGGATCGAGTGCAAGACCGTTGACTGGGAAGTCCTGCAGCCGAAGTCGGCAACCGCATCGACCGGTGGTGGTCACACCGCCGAGCGCTGCGAGCACAAGGACATCGTGTTCACCAAGGTGGCCGACCTGGCCTCGCCCCTGCTGCTGCAAAACTCCTCCTCGGGCAAGACCATTCCGAAGGCCAAGTTCGAATTCATGCGCGCCGATGGCAAGGGCGAGCGCGTCCGCTACTTCGAGATCGAACTGACCAACGTCATGATCAGCAGCGTCAAGCCGACCATCGAGTCGGGCGAGATCTTGAACGAAAAGGTCGGCCTGAAGTATTCCACCGTCAAGTGGAAGTACACCCAGCAGAAGAAGGATGGCGGTACCGCCGGTAACACCTCTGGCGGTTGGGATCTTTCGACCAACAAGGTCATCTGAGGCTACCTTGCACTGAACGGATGAGCTGTCGACAAAAGAACAGCCATTCATGAAGCGTATGACGTCCGCCGGTCTTCCGGCGGACTTCCGCTTTCAACGCCTGTTATGCCGACTTCAATGTCGTGCGATCCAAGCAATAACCATTCGATCATCCGATCACCAGACGGGGGAAACGCAGATGAAAGGCTTCGCGCCCAGCCTGTTTGACAAGTTGATGAATGACGGACCCCGTTCCGCCGTCAGTCCTGTCGTCAGCCGTCTGTCGATAGAAGAGCTCAAGGATATGGTGGCACGGGACCTGGAGGCGATGCTCAACACGCGCTCGGTGGTGCCTGAGGAATTGCTCCAGCAATATCCGGAGTGCAGCAACTCCATCATCGCCTACGGCCTCAATGATTTCGCCGGGATGAGTCTGGCCAGTCTCGATGACCGTACCGCGATCTGTCACTCCCTGGAAGAAGCGATCTCTCGGCACGAGCCGCGGCTGCGCAATGTGAAAGCCACGCTGGAAATCCAGGAGGGTTCGATCAACCGTCTCAACTTTGCCATCAGCGCCTTGCTGGTGGTCAACGCTGCGCGCGAGACTGTCAATTTCGATGCCGTACTGCAGCCGTCGACCCTGCAATATTCCATCAGCAAGTCGCGAACGACCCGCATAGGAGTTTAAGTGCAAGAGCTGCTACCTTATTACGAGCGCGAGCTGAGCTTCCTGCGGCGCTATTCCCGCGAGTTCTCCGAGCGCTATCCCAAGATCGCGGGCAGCCTGCTGATGGCCGGCGAGATCTGCGAGGATCCGCACATCGAGCGCATGATCCAGTCCTATGCGTTGCTCAATGCGCGCGTGTCCAAGCGGCTCGATGATGACTATCCCGAATTCACCGAGGCCTTGTTCGAGGTCCTCTATCCGCATTACCTGCGTCCTTTTCCCTCCTGCTCGATCGCGCACATGGATTACGCGGCGTCGGCCGCGCAGCTGACCAATGCCTCCGTGATCCCGCGTGGCACGTCGCTGGCCACCCGCCCCGTCAAGGGCGTGGTCTGCCGCTTCCAGACGGTCTACGATATTCCGGTCGCTCCGATCCGTCTGTCGCAGGCAGTCTTCTCTCCCATCATCGATGCGCCCGAGGCCGTGGTATTGCCGACTTCGGTGAGCTCATCGCTGTCCATCACCATCGAGACGACGGCGGAGTCGCTGGCCCTGGCCAAGCTGGGTCTTGCTTCACTGCGGGTCTTCATCGATGGCGAGGCTTCATTCTGCGCGGCCCTGCGTGACAGTCTCTTCATCCGCAGCACGGCGGCCTGGGTCGAATTGCCGCGCAGTGGCCGTTGGACTGCCCTGCGCAAGCTGCCTCTGGCCGAGGTCGGGTTTGCCGAAGAGGATGCACTGATCGATTTCCCCTCGCAGTCGCATCCAGCCTATCGCTTGCTGACGGAGTATTTTGCCTTCCCGGAGAAATTCAATTTCTTCGATATCGATCTGTCGGCCATCCTCGCCGTCCTGCCTGCGGGGGCCAAAAGCTTCACCTTGCACCTGGGCCTGTCCGGCCTGCGTGCCGATTCGCACATCGCCCGGCAGCTCGGTGGTGTCAGTGCGGCCAATCTGCTCTTGGGCTGCACACCGGTCATCAACTTGTTCAGTCAGCGCGGTGATCCGATCCGCCTCACGCACGCGGGTGCCACCTATCCGGTACTCCCTGACGGGCGGCGCGCCTTCGGATACGAAGTCTATTCGATCGATTCGGTACAGCTGGTGCGGCAGACGCCCCAGGGGGAGTCAGTCACGCAGTTCCGTCCCTTCTATTCGCTGCGCCATGGACAGGCCCCCGAAACGGATGGCCATTACTGGGCAATGCGTCGCGATGAACTGGTCGCCCTGAAGAGTCCGGGCTATGAAACCGAAATCTCCATCGTCGATATCGATTTCAATCCGGCCAAGGTCGAAACCGATACCCTGAGCATTGACCTGACCTGCACCAACCGCGATCTTCCGGCGCTGCTCACCTACGGGCTGCCCGGTGGCGACCTCAGCATGGAGGGTGGTGGCGTCACCCGCACAGCCGCTCTGTTGCGCAAGCCGACCCTGCCTTCGCGCTTCGAGCGAGGGCGCGGGGCGCAATGGCGTTTGATCTCGCATCTTTCGCTGAACCATCTGTCCCTCATGCGCGGCGGGCTGGAAGCCTTCCAGGAGATGCTGACGCTCTACGACCAATCCAATTCACCCATTTCTCAGCGCCAGATCAGTGCTATCGCCGCCATCGAGCACAAAGCCACTACGGCGTGGTTGCCGGGTAATCCCTTCGCCAGCCTGGTGCGGGGCATCGAGGTCAGATTGACCGTTGACGAGGAGGGCTTTGTGGGCAGCGGACTGCACGCCTTCGCCAGCGTGATCGATCGCTTCATGGGCTTGTACGTCCACGCCAACAGCTTCTCGCAGTTGATCGTGATATCCAAAAGAACCGGGGAGGAACTGCTCAAATGCAGGCCACGCAGCGGAGATTTGAACCTAGCGTGATCGAGCGGCTGTTTGCCGCTCCTCACCGCTTCCAGTTTTTCCAGGCCGTGCGCATGATTGAACTCTGGTTCAAGCGCAACGGCGTTCCGCATGAACGTGCGGTCAGCGATTTCCTTCGCTTTGCCAATCGCACGGTACTAGGATTTCCTGCCAGCGAAATCGAGGGCATCGACACCTACCCACCGCGCCAGGAGGCATCGGTCTCGGTCAGCGACATGGAGCAGGCGCTACGCAGCGGCCAGATGAAGTATGTCCGGCTTACGCCTACCTTCATGGGCTTTCTGGGCGGCAGTGGTTCTCTTCCGGCCCATTACACCGAGCGCATCGCGCGTCATCAGATCGAGCAGCGCGATGAAGGCCCGAGGGCCTTTCTGGATGCCTTCTCCACCAGGTCGCTGGCCTTGTTCTACCAGGCGTGGACCAAGTATCGCCTGGCCTTTCAATATGAGGCCGGTCGGCGTGACACCTTCCTGCCTTTGCTGTTGTCCCTCTCGGGGCTTGGTTTCCGTTCCTTGCGCGAGCGCCTGCAGGATCGTCATGGCAACGGCGTACGTGACGAGTCGCTGGCGCATTTCGCCGGTGCCTTCCGCCACCGTCCGGCCTCGGCACCCTACATGCAGAAGGTGTTGGGCGAATATTTTTCGGTACCGCTGCAGATCGAGCAGTTCGTCGGCTACTGGTACAAGGTGCCGCGCGAACACCAGACCATGTTGGGCTCGACCAATTCCGCGCTGGGCACGGCCATGGCTGGTGAACGTGTCTGGCAGCGCGACCTGCGCATGCGGCTGCGTATCGGCCCGCTGGCGATGAAGGACTTCGAACAGTTTTTGCCTGGCAAGAAGGCCTCTCTGGCACTGGCGCGCATGTTGGGCATGTTCACCGGAGCCACCCTGGAATATGAAGTGCAGCTGGTGCTGCGTGCGCAGGATGTCCATGGGATGGCGCTTGCAGGCACACGTGAAGGAGGACGCCTGGGCTGGGACACCTTCATCGCTACCGTGCCCGAAACACGGGACCGTGCCGATATCCGTTACGAAATTGCAGTTCAGTGATGTGAAGAAAAACCACAAAAACCGAGACGGCCGCCACGACCGTCGCCACTACCAGCAGGAAGGAAACGCAGCATGGGCATCAACCTCAAATCCCTGATCAGCAAGCTCAACGACACCGCGCGCCTGGCCACCGAGCGTGCGGCCACGCTGTGCATGTCGCGCGGCCAGTATGAAGTGGATCTGGAACACCTGTTCCTGGCCCTGCTGGAACAGCCGCAATCCGACTTCAGCCTTCTTGCACGTCACAGCGGCATCAGCGTCGACAGCCTGCAAGCCGATCTGGAACGCGAGATCGGCACCTTCAAGAATGGCAACACGCGCACACCTGTGCTGTCTCCCCATCTGCAGACGCTGTTCGAGCATGGCTGGCTGATCGCTTCGCTGGACGGCGGCAATTCCGCCATCCGCAGTGGCCATCTGCTGCTGGCGTTGCTGACCCAGAGCGAGTTGTCGCAACTGGCCTATCGCGGCTCCAAGCTCTTTGCCAGATTCAAGGTCGATGAACTCAAGCATGATTTGCACAGGCTCACCGAAGGATCGGTGGAGGCCCCGGCGACGGCAGACACCGGTGGTGAGGTTGGCGATGACGAGATGACTGGCGGCGACCCCGTGGGAGAACTCAAGCAGCGCGGCGCCAGCAAAACGCCGGCGCTGGACCAGTACACCACCCAGTTGACCCAACGCGCCCGCGACGGCAAGATCGATCCGGTCATCGGGCGCGATGCGGAAATCCGCCAGGCCGTCGATATCCTGCTACGCCGTCGCCAGAACAATCCCATCCTGACCGGCGAGGCCGGTGTCGGCAAGACTGCCGTGGTCGAGGGCCTGGCCCTGCGCATTGTCCAGGGGGATGTGCCGCAACCCTTGCGGGGCGTGGAGATTCATACGCTGGACATGGGCTTGCTACAGGCCGGCGCCAGCGTCAAGGGTGAGTTCGAGAGTCGCCTCAAGAACGTGATCGACGAAGTCAAGAAAAGTCCGCACCCCATCATCCTCTTCATCGATGAGGCGCACACCATGATCGGTGCCGGTGGCCAGGCCGGACAGAACGATGCCGCCAATCTGCTCAAGCCCGCCCTGGCGCGTGGTGAGTTGCGTACCATCGCCGCTACCACATGGAGTGAATACAAGAAGTATTTCGAAAAAGATGCTGCGCTGGCCCGGCGATTCCAGGTGATCAAGGTCGAGGAACCGACTGAGGAAGTGGCGTGCGCCATGCTGCGCGCCATGGCACCGCTCATGGAAAAGCATTTTGGCGTACGCGTCTATGACGAAGCCATCACCGAGGCTGTCCGGCTCTCGCACCGCTACATCAGCGGCCGCCAACTGCCGGACAAGGCCATCAGCGTGCTGGATACGGCCTGCGCCAAGGTCGCGTTGGGGCAGAATGCCACGCCCGCGCTGCTGGAAGGCGTCACGCGGCGTCTGGAGCGCCTGGACGCAGAAATCATGGCGCTCCAGCGCGAAACTGCCAGCGGCTCCGAGCACCATGCGCGATTGGCTGACCTGCAGGCGCAGCACGCCACTGCCCTGGCTCAACAGGGCGAACTACAAACACGCTGGGAGCATGAGCGCGGCTTGAATGAAAGCATCCAGCAGGTGCGCGCCGCACTCGAAGATGCCAACAAGGAAGGCAGTGCCGCCGGCGAGGCTGACGCTGCGCGTGCCGAACTGAAGCAGTTGCTGGAAGAGTTGAAGCAGCACCAGGGCGAAACCCCGATGGTCCCGGTCCAGGTGGATGGCCATGTGGTCGCCGAGATCGTGGCCGGCTGGACCGGCATCCCGCTGGGCAAGATGGTCAAGGACGAGATCAAGACCGTGCTGGGCCTGGATGCCCTGCTGCGTGAACGCGTGCTGGGGCAGCCGCAGGCAACTTCTGCCGTGGCGCAGCGCGTGCGCACCTCGCGTGCCAACCTGGATGATCCCGGCAAGCCCAAGGGGGTGTTCCTGTTCGTGGGGCCGTCCGGTGTCGGCAAGACCGAGACGGCGCTCGCCCTGGCCGACGTGCTCTACGGTGGCGAGCGCAAGCTCATCACCATCAACATGAGCGAGTACCAGGAGGCCCACACCGTCTCCGGCCTCAAGGGTTCGCCACCGGGCTATGTTGGCTATGGTGAGGGTGGCGTGCTGACCGAGGCGGTGCGGCGCAATCCGTATAGCGTGGTCTTGCTCGACGAGGTCGAGAAGGCTCACCCGGATGTACTGGAGCTGTTCTTCCAGGTCTTCGACAAGGGCGTGATGGATGATGGCGAAGGGCGCGAGATTGACTTCAAGAACACCATCATCATCCTCACCAGCAATGTCGCCTCTTCCCAGATGATGCAGGCTTGCCTGAACAAGGCGGCTGAAGAATTGCCGACACCCGATGAACTCGACGCGCTGATCCGTCCACAACTGGTAAAGGCCTTCAAGCCCGCTTTCCTGGGACGCCTCAAGGTGATTCCCTATTACCCGATCGCCGACGAGGTGCTGGTAGAGATCATCAAGCTCAAGCTGGCCCGCATTGCCAAGCGGATCGCCGAGAACCACAAGGCCGAGTTCAGTTACGACAAGGCGCTGGTCGAGGCCGTACTGGCACGCTGTACCGAGGTCGACTCCGGCGCTCGCAATGTGGACAACATCCTCAACGGCAGCCTGTTGCCGGAGATCGCCGAAAGCGTGCTGGCGCGCATGGCCGAAGGCCAGGGCATCGCCCGCATCAAGGTATCGGCCAGCAAGAAGGGCGATTTCAAGTACACCATCCAGTAAGCTCGCGAAGTGACCAAGACCATGCCGTGTTCATCTCCATTCCTTCATGCCGCAGGTTCCGCCGGTGACGCAATCCGACCAGACGCGGGGCGGTCATGAACGCCTCAGCTATTGCCGCCCTGGCCGGTGCGTGGAATCAATCCACGCGTGTGATGCGGCTGCACCTGCCAGCGGGTGCGGACCTGGGCGCAGATGCGCTGATGGCCGAGAAGCTGCAGGCCGTCGAAGAAATCAGTGCCTTCCACGACGGAAATGACATCCCCGAGGTTGACCGGGCCATTGCCGGTTATCGCCTGCAGTTGTCTTGCCTCAGCCTGAACGCCGGCATTTCCCTGCGCAAGCTGCTGGGGCAGGCGGTGCTTGTCGAACTGGACACCGATGGCGCACCGCGCGCCTTCCATGGCCATGTCACCGATTGCCGGATGGAGGGCGCCAACGGCGGCATGGCCCGATACGTGCTCACCATCGAACCCTGGCTGACCTTCCTGCGGCATCGCCGCGACAGTGCGGTATTCCAGGACATGACGGTGCCGGAGATCATTGACTCCGTCTTTCGCGACTATCAGGGCCAAGGCAGGCTGCAACCGGCCTGGCGACTGGACTTGCAGGATGCCTCGGTCTACGCCAGGCGCAGTCTGGCGACGCAGTACCAGGAAACCGACTTGGCGTTCGTCAACCGGCTGCTGGCCGAGGAAGGCCTGTTCTACACCATCGAGCACAAGGGCGATGCAAGCAGCGCCAGCCTGGGTACGCATACCGTGGTGATTGCCGACCACAACGGCAGCTTCAAGCCCAATGCACGCAAACGGATCGCCTTCAGCCAGCCGGGCGCGGTGATGCCGCAGGACAGCATCGATCGCTGGCGCAGCGTGCGCCGCTGGCAGAGCAATGCGGTTGAAATCCTCACTTGGGATTATCGCCAGGCCGCAGTCAGGGAGGCCAGCAGCACGAGCAGTGGCGGCGACCACGCCAACGGCAGCCAGGGCGAAACGCCGGGCGGGCTGTTACTGACCCTGCGCGATGCGCCCGGCGTCTACGCCAACGAGAATCGCGCGCAGGCTGAGCGCCAGGCACGCAACCAGCTACAGGCCATCGAAGCGCGCAATGAAGTCTTCACAGGCACGGGCACCGTGCGCAGCCTGAGCCCTGCGACAACGTTCACGCTCACCGGTCATTACGACCATGTTGGCGGCGCGGAGGATCACTTCGTGCTCCTGCGTGTGGTCCATCAGGCGCACAACAACCTGAACGCCGATCTCAAGGCAGAGGCCATGCGCTTGCTGGGCGAAGCCACGCTCGACCAGGACGCAGTTACGAGTTCCCTGCTGGATGCGGCCTTGCAGCCTGCTCGCGGGGAAGCTCGGCCGGTCTACCGCAACCGTTTCGAGGCGATCCGCAGCAAGGTGCCGTATCGCCCCTTGGTAACCGATGCCGATGGCAAGCTCCTCCATCCAAAGCCGGTGGCCAGCGGCCAGCAGACAGCGGTGGTCGTCGGGGCCCAGGGACAAGCGGTGCACACTGATCGCGACAACCGCATCCGCGTGCAATTCCACTGGCAGCGCGGCGAACGTAGCCATAGCGGCCTGAGCTCGCCGGCGCCGGATGGTCACGTCGGCGCGCCTGCCAATGAACAATCCGGCACCTGGGTACGCGTGCTGGCGGGCATTGCTCCCACGGCGGGTGCCAATTGGGGCGGTCAGGCAGTACCGCGTGTGGGGCAGGAAGTGCTGATCGACTTTATCGAAGGTGACATCGACCGCCCCGTGGTCATTGGTACCTTGTACAACGGCCGTGGCCAGGACAATGCCCAGGGCAACCAGGCCGGGCAGGGTGCGGGAGCAGCCACCGGCAATGCACCCGCATGGTTCCCAGGTGACGCCGAAGGACATCAGCATGCGGCGGTGCTCTCCGGTATCAAGACCCAGGCATTGGGTACCAGCCAGAGTGGAGGTGGCGCGTACAACCAATTGGTGTTTGACGACACCCCCGGCCAGTCGCGCGCCTCGCTGCAACAGCACGCGGATAGCCATGACGGGGCCAGCGAACTGAACCTGGGCTTGCTGCGCCAGCAGACCGACAATCAGCGGCTGGCCACCACCGGTCAGGGCTTCGAGCTGAAGACTCGCTACAGTGTAGCCGTACGTGGAGGGCAGGGATTGTTGCTCTCTACGGAGAAGGGTTCGGGGGCGCAGCTGGATGTACGGGGGGCGCTCTCGCAGCTGTCCGACAGTGTCGAGAAGCAGAAGCAACTGGCGGAGACTGCGCAAAAACACAATGCCAAATTCGAGGGCGAGACCGAAGCGGGAAAATTGCCCGCCGTGGAGTCCTTGGCGGAGTCCGTCGAGGTGCTCAAGGCGAGTGCCACGGCTTCGGCAGGCAGCAGTGGTGGTGACGATGGCGGTGAAGCAGGCTCAAGTGCCGCGACGGCTTTCAGCGCACCGCAGTTGCAGCTCTCCAGTCCGGCCGGTATCGCTGCGGCCACTCCGGCCAGCGCTATCCTGGCTGCGGGTGTGACCAGCAGCGTCACGGCCGGCAAGGACATCAACCAGATTGCGCAAGGCAATCTGCATCATCTGGCCAAATCGGGCATCAGCCTCTTCACCTATGGCAAGGCCAGTGATGCCAGCAAGCCGGTTCAGGATGCTGGCATGGCGCTGCATGCGGCGTCGGGCAAGGTCATCGTGCAGAGCCAGGCTGGCAAGACGCTCATGACGGCGGCGAAGCAGGTGACGGTGGCCAGCGTGGGGCAGGATGTGCAGATCACGGGAAAGCAGCATGTGCAGTTCAGTGCGCAGGGTGCGTGGCTGAAACTGGAGGGCGGCAATATCGAGGTGCATGGGCCGGGGGCGATGGAGTTCAAGGCGAGTGCAAAGGAGTTGACGGGGCCGGCAAGCTCTGGCTCCAGTGCTAGTTTGCCTGTACCTGGACCGTT
Source organism: Herbaspirillum sp. C9C3 (assembly GCF_013359625.1). Taxonomy (NCBI): domain Bacteria; kingdom Pseudomonadati; phylum Pseudomonadota; class Betaproteobacteria; order Burkholderiales; family Oxalobacteraceae; genus Herbaspirillum; species Herbaspirillum sp. C9C3. The sequence goes on along the minus strand of NZ_JABFMQ010000038.1, from coordinate 6,634 downwards.
AGCAGACTGTGAGTACAAGATTGGTGTCTGACGGAACTCGAATCCGATGAATGGTGGAAGAAGAATCTCATCATGGGCCAATTACAAATCAATGAACAACTGCGTGCCGTCTTGTTTCAATTGCGCGAAGTCAATCCGGGGAGCTATGTCCACTTGCTCCTTGATGGGAATCACCCTTGCGCTGACGACGATGAATTGCATATCACGCGGCTGAAGAAACGCGATATCCCTGCAGAGGCCGTTCTGGTGCCGCGTGCCGACTTTGCTCACGACCCAGCGATTTGCCCCGCCTTGGTGACCTTGTATTCCCCTGGTGATCGGGGGTACCCCGACGAGGCGCTGCTGGATTTGAGCATCGCTCATGCTTGGTACCGGCGCGATAGTATCAACGGCAGTTATGTCTGTGGATGGCTGGTGTCGGAAAGTCCTGCTCATCAAGTCGCCAAACATCTGGCTCCCGCGTGCGAGTTATTCGACGTGACGCGTGGATGTCGTCGCGTGCTGCCGTTGTTTGAGCCTCATCGTCTTTCGCTGATTGCTGATGCGGGACGTGAAAGTTTCCTGCGGCGCTGGATCGGGCCGGTCAGTCACTGGATGTGGCTCGATATGAAAGGAGACCTCCGGAGTCTCGCTGCCAGTGATTTGGCCGATGGTGTCCCAGGCAAGGATCACCTCAGCCAGCGCCACTGGCAGGCGCAGCAGCGGGTAGCGAATGCACGAGTGGTCGCCGTGGCGATGGCGGATGCTGGTCACATGTTGCCTGTCTACCCCGAAACTACCATCGACTCATCCCTGCAGCGGGCCGCTGCGCTGGGATTGCAGCGCACAGAAGATCTGGTGTTCTTCGCGCTCAATGATTTTTCTTTTTCACGCGCTTGGTCAAGCCATCCCGCCGCAGCGACTGCTATCAGGCAGGCGCTGCAAGGAGAGCAGACCTTGAGTGAACTGATGTGCAGGCTGACTGACGACACACTGGAAGAGATTGCTGCCACACGCGAGGCCGGGCCAACGCTATTTGGAGATTCTGATGGACACTGATGTCACGCAAGTTAAATCAGCCACCGGCGCAGCTAAGATGCGCGCCAATGCCGATAGCGCCCAGAAATGCGCTCTCGGCAGCAACGGTCAGTGCAGTTTCTGCCAGCGCACTGGCTATCCGATTCTCCCATTACGCTATGCGGTCAAGCCGGCCTATGTCACTACATTGAACACGAATCTGCTTTCATTGCCGCAGATGGAAAAGTTCTCTGCGCAACCGCTCAAAGGAAACCGATACACCCTGCGGGTGCTACGCAAAGGGTATGTTCATGTTTACCTAGGAGTGAAAGGCCACTGGCAAACGTATGCGGTGACTGAGGACGGCTATCTGCGTTTGATGAAGAATCCGGATGATCCGGACGCAAAGGCCGATCGTCCCTTGACTGAGGCGTGCAAGCGGGACGGCCACAATATCCCCGCGAGTTTCATCAATATCCCAGAACGTTATAAAAAAGTATGGATCGGGTTTGCCGACATTGTGTGGCGGAAAGAGGTGCGTGAGGCTTTCGAGGCCAAGCCAGACGCACGTATGCAGCGGGTAGACTGCAGCGCTTTGGCGGCTAATCCGGGGCAGCACGAGCATGCTTTGGAGCTCAGTGAAACGGCGATCGAACTACATAACTTTACGGAAGAGTATGCACTGGATGACAAGGAATACAAACTACGGCGTACCTATTTCGCTGAGGTGTTGTCAGCAGAGAAAACGGTGAAACAACAGTTTCTGTGGGAAAGCCTACATGGGAACTTTTCGCGTGCCGGGCACCTGACTGCACTCGGCAGCCACGTTAAAGCCTATTCGCAGAAGACGTCAAAGCAGTTTGGCGCAACACGCAAGATCGCAGCCGTCGCCTTGGCCGATCCTGTAGGGATGGTACAAGAGCTCAATACGACACGTCTGTATTTCATCAAGGCCCGCCAGAATTTCACCGATAAAGTGATGCGTCCGTTGCTCATTTCGAAATCTATTCTCGGCTTGAAGGACTACTTCGAGAGGACCGCACTAGTCGTGAGGACTATGGATGAGAAGAAAAAGAACCTGCCTGACCAGCAGACCGAAACGATAGGCTATTCCGATCCTATGCTGGGTTTGGGCGGCACATCTACCATTACCACCACTCGAAAGGAAAGGGCGAGCCAAGATGCTCAGGTCGCTTGGCGACGTATCGCCGAGCGCTACAGTGAACCGAATCGCGCCGACTTCGATAAGCGGTACGAAGCTGGCATGAAGCTATTCAATGAGCAGATTGAACTGCAATCAGCGGATTGGGCCGCATGGGCACAGGACAGTGCCTGGACCAATCATCTTAGGGACTATCGCACGAGCTTTGGTAGTGACTACCGTGCTTTGGTGCAGAACTATGCGCCGTGCCTGGCGGGCGGTTGTGGCGAAGAACAGTACACGCAGGCGGTTTGGAAGACCTGGCTGGTGGGAAGGGTGGACGATCCTAGCTTGCCTGTATATCCGGTTCTGTTCGGCAATCGTAAGGATATCCTTGCTTATCTTGTACCAGCTGACGGGGAACTGAACAAAGGCGACAAGTTGTACGACTTTGCCAAGAATATCGTCGCCTCGGAAGAGAGTGGTGAAGTTAAAAAACGGGTGAAGGAGCTCACGCTTTCCGCCAAGGATGATCTGGCCCAGGTGGCTCTCGCTCTGTCAGCATCGATCAGCCGGTTGGAGGTCCAGATTACCGCACAGGCCGCGCTCATCGCCCATCGTGCCATACAAGCCGCCATGACCTTATATGAAGATGTTGAACCCATCTTCATCAAAGTTTCCCTTACCGTCGGCGAGTATCAGCGTTTGATATCAGAAGTTGCTTTTAAACTAGGTAACAAGTTACGTAAGGACGTTGGTTCGCTGGTATTCGGCGGGCTGCTCAACATTAGTAATCCGGCGGTCAGGGACAAGACCATCGATATCATCATCTGGTCTTTTGACAGGGCAGCGACCGTCAAGTCGACATTGGCTAAGGCAATGCTCGAAGGTAAGGAGGGCACACTAGGTGCGGCACGGGCCTTGTCGATCTCCAGCATCATCATCAGCAACACCGCCAATCAGGAACTGCGCAGCCTGGGTCAGAAGCTGGAGCTCAATGCAATGCAGGCAAAGAATCTTGTGCGCGACATGCTGAGCAAGAACTTGAAGATCGCTGAGATTGGAGAGCCTCTGCTAGGAGTAGGGGCGATGTTCTTCCAAGCTTGGGCCTTCAAGTCCTCCGTCAAGGATGTGAAGGAAAAACTTGGCGCGGATGGTCAGGAGGCGCAACTGGCGTTGTTGTCGGCGGGTTTGGGCCTCGTGGCGGCAACCATTGAAACGGTAGGTGTATTGTTCAAGACGGTGGGAAAGGAATTGGTGGGCAAGGCGCTCGCTAAGCTCGCTGGATTCATCGGGGCCGCTTCTTGCCTTGTTGATGCCATTCAGTCGGTATTTGCGGGAAATCGGGCTGGATCGCGCGGTGACTCGAACGCCCGCAACGCATACTATGCTGCGGCCGTCTTGTTCGGTGTGAGTGCTTTTGTCAGCAGCTATGCAGTAGCAATCGGTTCCAGCGCGCTACTGGGTCCGATCGGTCTTGCGCTACTGCTAGTTGGTCTGGGTATAGGATCGATCTGGTATGCGATGAACGCGGAATCAACACAGGCGGAAATGTGGGCCGACCGCTGTTACTTTGGAATCAATCGGAACAAAAGGGGAAAATGGAGCGACGCCGAATTCTCCATCGAGGTGGCTGAACTAAACTCCATTGTCATTGGCCTACGTGTAGAGCTAGGCTCTCGCAGTTTCATTACACGCACATGGGGTGGCATGGTCGATTTTGACGGGCACTCGGATGATAATGTCAAACTGAAGATTAGCTTTGGAATGTTTGACATAGAAAAGTCGGCCTATGAATGGGCCTGGTACGCCAGGCACAAAAAGTACGGCACAGTACTTATCGCAAGCGGGAAATATGGATCTACGCCGTGGAAGCTTGCCAGCGTGGCGGCTGGGAATCTCAACAAGAGCAATCTTAAAACTTTGCAGAGCGTAGATCTTTACCAGCCAACACTGACCTTCGATGATAAAGGGAGTGTCGCGGCGGCAGTGCAACTGGGCTACGCTAACATTGATACGGCGGAATTTGAGGAAACCAGCCTACAGGTTAATTACTGGCCGGACAGTGGAGAACCGTCATGCCTAACAGGAACAGTTGTCAACGAGGAATTGTAGATGAGCCGCACCCGGTCCCGTTTTAATCCGCCCAATCAACATTGGTACGAGGATTTACCCGACCATCAGGCAGACTTCGGTCGCGATATAGAGTCCCCTACGCTCGCTGACGACATCAATGCAATCAGCGAAAGCTATCTGGAAGTGTCGCGCGCGGGCAATGTGATCCGGGGCGGTTTGCTGATGGTGGGCACCGTAATGCTTGTGTTCTTCTCTTGGGTAGTGATGCACCTGGTAGCGGCGAGCATCGGGCCAGATGACGCGCTGATCTTTCCTATCATTAGTTGGAGTTTGCTTGCTTTGGGGATGATATGCGCCATTTTCGGTATGATTCTGGACTGCAGCATTCCGCGTGATATGCCAGTGCGTTTCGACCGCGATAAATGCAAGGTCTATGCCTATGATTATCCAATTCGTCTGATGCCGTTTCCACCCCGTCGGTCGAAACTAAAGATATTTTCCTGGCAAGACGTGCAGGCCGAGATTACCAAGCAGTCCGGTTACAACGGAAAAGCCTATGTCGTCCGCTATGCGCTGGTTCTTGTGATCTGTCAACCCGGCACCGATCAAGTGGTTGATCGCCTCACGCTAAAAGGGAACGACATGACCGTGCGCGGCTTGGAGGTGCTTTGGAGTTACATTCGTCGCTATATGGCCGAGGGGACCGTCAATTTACCGAAAGTGCAGCCGCGGCACCAAGGTGTAACTCTGCGTCGCAGCTTGTTTTCCTATATGCCCTATTTCGACCCGTCGACGGAAGGCGCCCAGTTTCGCAACCGCATGGGTGCAGTCGACTGGCTGCTGGCGCTGGTCATGATGTGGTTTTTCTGGATCTGGCTGCCTCTTGGGCTTTGCCATTACGTTGCAATGAAGTGTGCTCCAGAGCCGCGTTGGCCTGCAGAAGTGGATGAAGAGAGTCGGCGGGGGAAAAAGAAAATTCTTTCATGAGTACATCGCGGTTTAATCCACCGAATTCCCTCTGGTATGAGGACCTCCCGGCCCGAGCGGCTATGGCGGAGGAAGAAGTTTCTGTCATGGCTTTGCAAGAGGATGTGATCGGTGTCGATCAAGATAAACTGGATATTTCTCGCACATCCTCCATTCTGCGAGGCGGTTTCATTTTTATCGGAATGGTGGTCTTGCTGATACTGTGCTGGTTCGCGCCACATGTCTTCACGTCTATCTTTACACCCCCGAGATCTGTATTGGTGATAACGATCTTGACGATTCAGAATCTTGCACTGGCCGGTTACAGCCTGTGTTGATTTGCTCGCAGATTTGACCCTCTCAATTTGACCCACCTTCCATTGCCTGCTGAAGGCAGCCACTCGGTCATATGACCCTTCATATCCCAGCTCTCTCAAGTCCAGGAACATCTGTTTCAGGGTCCTTCTTTGCTTGCGAGATTTGACCGCTTCTGCGCTTAGCCAAGCAGAAAGTCTGGGGGCGAAGGAATCAAGCAAGCTTGGCGAATGCCTAGTGGGATAAGAGGGTTCGCTTACCTCTGTGCGAATGTAACGGCGAACTGTGTTGCGGGAAATGTCGAGCCTGCGGGCGATTTCCCGAATTGAGATGCGGTCTCTGATGTACCAGCGTCGAATAATTCCAAGTAGGGCCACGTCTATCACTCCGTTCTCCTGCTCGCTGTCATGAGCAGGATTGTGGTCTAAACATGGGTCAACTTTGGATGCAAATTACCTGTGAAGGTGGGTCAGTTTTCAATGCAAATTAACAGTCAGCAGATCGAATTTTGAAATTTCTCACACCCGAGAATAAGGAATACAAGCTCTTTCGTTACTTGAAAAAGGCTCTTTTTGAAGATCTAAGGGATGGACTGCATATGGAGTTGGTCCCCACCGAAAAGAAGGATGGATCTGCAGTTCCAGGCTATTCGACCTTCCGCCTGCTCAACAGCCGTGACGAGATATTGCATGAGGTCTCCTATCACGCTCAGTTCTTCGTTGATCTCTATCTCGGAGATTTCACTGCATCAGTTGATCGCGATCTCGGAACATGGGACTTCTTCGTGGGATTGATGCGTGGCGTAGAAGAAATCGCCAGCAAGTGCGTAGAAAATCCTGAGCTGATCGGTCCGGACCTGGATCGTATCCGTGTACCCACAGGAGCAACCTGCCCCAAGACAGGATTTTGGCTTGTCGCGGACTTATTCGACGACAAGAAAAGAATTGAAGAAGGAAAGCCGATGCCGAGCTCGCTCGGGCGGGATGTGGTGTGGGAATGGCTATCGGTTGATATTGTTCCTCCAGAATTCTTCTTATAACCTGTCACGTCTGATTGTAGCCGCGACAGGATCGAACGCAGTGACCCTGACCTGCTCCCCAATTTAGTACGAGAACGACTTGGAGTCTGCGGTTAAAAAAG
>NZ_JABFMQ010000037.1:0-26867 GCF_013359625.1 Herbaspirillum sp. C9C3 | reverse complement strand
CACCACGCCTTCTGGGGGCAACGCATCTCACAGATTGAATGTGAACAGGCCCTAGCTGGACGGGATCAAAGCTGCGCATTTGTTCAATGATGTAATGAATGAATTGATGGTTGCCTAGTTTATCTTCGATAACGACAGGAATACAGTGCGGTCCACGTTGGCAATGTCGTTTTGCTTCATATGCCATCCATCCCTCATGAAGAAAGGAATAGCATGACCAAGCCCGATATCCTGATGATCGTCACCTCCAGCAGCCGCATGGGGGACACCGACAAACCCACCGGCCTGTGGGCCGAGGAACTGGCCGCGCCTTACTACGCCCTGGTGGATGCCGGGGCTTCGGTGCTGATCGCTTCCACCGCCGGTGGCAAGGCGCCGATTGATCCGGGTAGCGTCAAGCCCCAGGGTCAGAATGAGGCCATCGTCGAACGCATGCTGGCCGATGCTGAACTGCAGCAGCGCATCGCCCAGACGCCTGCCTTGGGCGAGATCGATGTGAGCACCTTTGATGCGGTGTTCTTCCCGGGCGGTCACGGCACCATGTGGGACCTGCCCGACGACGCCAACGTCAAGGCCATCGTCGAGAACGCCTATGCCGCCGGCAAGTTCATTGCTTCAGTCTGCCACGGTGCCGCCGGCCTGGTTTCGGCCGTGAAGGCCGATGGCAAGCCGATGGTGGCGGGCAAGCGTGTCAATTCCTTCACAGATGCCGAAGAGCGCGAAGTGGGGCTGGCCGAGGTCGTGCCGTTCCTGCTGGAGAGCCGTCTGCGTGAGCTGGGGGGTATTTTTGAAGGTGCCGACAACTGGCAGGTGTTTGCCATCCGCGACGGCCAGGTGATTACCGGCCAGAATCCGCAGTCGTCCGAACGTGTGGCGGAGATGCTGCTGGAGGCGCTGGAAATGCACGTCTGACCGTGCTGCGCTGGACGGACGAAAAAAAAGCCCACAACCTTGCGGTGTGGGCTTGAATCCAATTCTTTAGGAGGAAATTGGAGGAGACAGGTGTAACTTTACTGCTCCGCATCAAATTCATCCAATTTATCTTCTGTATATCAGATATTCGATCTGGTTATGTCAGCAAGACCGTGTGTGAAGTCTTCCACTCAGATGGTGCCTGCTTTTCCATCCGGCAGGTGGTTGTCGGATGGCATTTCCTGCAGGCGCGGCTTGCAGGGTATCTTGCACGCTTTGTCCGTGGCCGGCTCGGCGCTATATTGCATCGCCATAGGATCAACCACCTGCTCGGTCAGCACCGGCTCGCCGACGATGGGCACGCGCAGAACCGTCGAGCAGCGCGTGCCATAGTCCGGCGAGCGGATGAAGATGGGCGAAAGCATGCGCTCCTTTTCCAATCCCACGCCGGTATCGGGCAGGCGGCAATCATTGGCACGGGTGCCATCGGTCAACATCTCGAAGAAGGTTTCCTCCGGCGCGCCCTGGCACAGCAGGCTGGCAAACTGCGCCTTGGCCCGGGTGAGCTTGGGCCAGGGCGTGTCCAGCAAGGCATTGGAGACGCCGTAGACCCCGTACTCCAGCGGCTGGCCGTTGCGCGGATCTTCCTGGCCCCGGTTGGAATACCACACCATGGTTTCCCGATCGCCCAGCAGCAGGTTGAAACCGTTGTAACGCTGCGCCTCGGGTTCGATCCGTCGCAGGTATGCCTGCACATCGAGGTCGCTGGCCAGATAGTCGGCCACCAGCTGGCCGCGGGTGGGCGCGTCGGTGCGACGCTCCGAGGGTGCGCGCACATTGGTCAGGGCGGCAAAGCGCCCGTCCCTGGTTACACCCAGCCAGGTGCCGCCGCCTTGCAGGTCGCGTCCGGCATAAATCTTGGGATGGTCGTTCCACCAGTCGGCATGGGCCGCCGGGCGGGCGTAGAACTCGTCGCGATTGGCCGCCATGATCAGGGGCATGCCGGGGATCACTTTCCAGGCGAAGATGATCAGGCACATGGCGCAACATCCTCGAACTGTTCAACGTGGCGCTGGCCGCTGATGAGCGCGGCGGCGCCCGAGTCTTCCAGGGCGCGCGCCAGCGTGGCGGTGAATTCGTCGAGGCCGGAGGGCAGGATGCCCTGGTAGATTTCCATCCAGGTCTGCAAGCCTTCCTGTTCGCCGGGGCGGCGCTTGAGGCCACCGGCGATGCCCAGGCGCGCTTGCAACATGGCCTGTACGCCCTTGATCTTGCCGAACAGGGGCGTCGCGTGTGCAGTGTCGACCCGATAATAAATGTAGAGATCCATGGATGCGTCCCTATGGCTGCGGTGTGGCTCGGTCGGCGCGCCGCTTATTGCGGATCGGCCAGCTCATAGGGCAGGGCATGCCAATGCAGTGCCGGACCGTCGGCCGCGCCCAGGTGCACGCTGTCTTCGGCGGCGGCCAGCTTCATTTCCACCAGGGCCAGGGCGTGGCCCTCATCCAGCGCTTCGGCGTTGACCACCATGCCACAGGGCTGGCCAGGATCGGCGGCGGCAAACACTTCCTGTCCCGCGTGCGCCTGGCTGCTGGCGATGGTGGCCAGCATGGTGCGGCGCTTGAGCTTGCCCAGGTACTGGCTGCGCGCCACGATTTCCTGACCGGGGTAGCAGCCCTTCTTGAAGTTGACCCCGCCGATCAGTTCGAAATTGATCATCTGCGGCACGAACTGCTCCTGGGTGGCTTGCACGATGCCCGGCACGCCCGCACGGATCTCCGAAAGCCGCCAGGCCAGGCCCGCCGTCGGAGTCAGATGCCGGGCCAGTTCGGGCCAGGCGGCGGTGAGGATGTCCACGGGGGCGATCCATTGATAGCGCGGACTGTCGACGGCATCGGCCAGGCGGATCAGGGTGCCGTGGCTGTTGTCGATCTTGTCGTAGGGGGCCGCCGGCAAGACCGGGAACCATTGTGCCAGTGCGTTGGCGGTAGCCGGGCCGACCAGGCCGAGCACGGCGCGCTCGGTGCTGGCGTCGGCCAGCCTGGCCTTGGCGCGCATGACGAACATCTGCAGACGTTTCTGGATGGCCGGCTGCAGGGCGCGCGGCAGTTGCAGCCAGATGGCCTGCTCGTCGCGCCACATCAGGAAGGTCGCCAGCAGGCGTCCCTTGGGCGAGCAGTAGCCTGCCAGTCGCGCCACACCGGTATCCAGCTGCGCTACATCGTTGGTGAGCTGGCCATGCAGGAAGCTGGCGGCGTCCTCGCCGGTGACGGCGATCAGGCCCAGCGTGGTCAGCGGGGCCATGAAGCTTTCCAGGCTTTGCGGTGCGGGGGAGGCGGAACCGAAGCCGATCACGTCGGCCTGGTCGGCACTCTCGGCGTCGAACCGGGCGCCTTGCTGTGCCAGGAAGTCGCGCCAGCCGGAGGACGAAGAAGTCATTTCTGTCATAGGGGAAATCTTTTACGGATTACGTCTTGCCGGGTCATTCGGTCCGGCAAATTAGGCAACTGTCGTGCCAGCGATTATCATTGATGCCTCGATTATAGTGATCTCCGAAAAATCGCGTCGGAGCAACAAGGATTTCGCCTCTGGTATGAAGAAGTTATTTGTGACATTGCTGGTACTGGCCGCCCTGGTGGCGGGAGCCGGAGTGTATTGGTCGCGGCAGCCCATCATCGACCCGAACGCCCAGGTGATTGCCTTCACGATCATGCCGGGCGCCGGCGTCAATGGTGCGGCCAAGCAGATCGCCGCTGCCGGCGTGCCGGTCAATCCGGATTTGTTTGCGCTCTATGCGCGCCTGTCCGGCGAAGGCAGTCGCATCAAGGCGGGCAGCTACGAGATCAAGCCCGGCTACACGCCGCAGCGCCTGCTGCAACAACTGGTCCGCGGCGAATTCGCGCAGGAAGCGCTGACCGTCATCGAGGGCTGGACCTTCAAGCAGATGCGCCGGGCCATCGCCGAGCAGCCCGCGCTCAAGCACGATACCGCCAGCTGGACCGACCAGCAGATCCTGGCCAAGCTGACCAACGAATACACCAATCCGGAAGGCCTGTTCTTCCCGGATACCTATCTCTTCGCCAAGGGGGCCAGCGACATGCAGGTCTACAAACAGGCCTTCACCCTCATGAGCAAGAAATTGAACGAGGCCTGGGCGCAGCGCGACCTGTCGCTGCCGTATCGCACGCCCTATGAGGCGCTGATCATGGCGTCCATCGTCGAGAAGGAGACCGGTCAGAAGTCCGAGCGCGGCATGGTGGCCGGGGTCTTCGTCAACCGTCTGCGCACCGGTATGCTGCTGCAGACCGACCCGACCGTGATCTATGGCATGGGCGACCGTTACCAGGGCAAGATCCGCAAGATCGATCTGCTCACCGACACGCCCTACAACACCTACACCCGCGCCGGCCTGCCGCCCACGCCGATTGCCTTGCCCGGTGCGGCCTCGCTGGCGGCTGCCATGAACCCGGACAAGACCGAAGCCTTATACTTCGTGGCGCGCGGCGATGGCACCAGCCATTTCTCCAGCAACCTCAACGAGCACAACCAGGCCGTCAACCGCTACCAGCGTTGAGCCGGCCTTCCTTTTACCGATTTAGTGAGTAGCGATACCTTCATGGCATCAGGCAAATTCATCACCTTCGAAGGCATCGACGGCGCCGGCAAGTCGACCCATATTCCTTTCGTCACCCAGCTGCTGCGTGAGCGCGGCCTGTCCGTGGTCGCCACCCGCGAGCCCGGCGGCACCGAGCTGGGCGAACGCCTGCGCGAACTGGTCCTGCATCACAGGATGCACCTGGAAACCGAAGCCCTGCTGATGTTCGCCTCGCGCCGCGAACACCTGGCTCAGGTCATCGAGCCGGCTCTGGCGCGTGGCGACTGGGTCATCTCGGATCGTTTCACCGATGCCACCTTCGCCTACCAGGGCGGTGGTCGCAAGCTGGCGCTGGACAAGCTGGACAGCCTGGAACAATGGGTCCACCCCCATCTGCAGCCGGACCTCACGCTGCTCTTCGACGTGCCGCTTGAGGTGGCGCGGGCGCGCCTGGATGCCGAACGCACGCTGGACAAGTTCGAGCAGGAAAAGGCCGATTTCTTCGCCAATACCCGCGCCGAATACCTGCGCCGCGCCGCCCAGTTCCCGCAGCGCTTCCGACTCATCGATTCCACCCGGCCCATCGCCGTGATCCAGGAAGAACTGCGCGCCATCATGGCGGCGCTGTGAGGGAGACCGCATGTCCGTGACTTCTTCCGAGGCGCTGCTGCCCTGGCAGGGCGAGAGCTGGCGCCAGTTGCAGCAACTGCGTGAGCGTCTGCCGCATGCGCTGCTCTTCTATGGTGCGGCCGGCACCGGCAAGACGCAGTTCGTCGAAGCCTTCGCCAAGTCGCTGCTGTGCGAATCGCCCACGCCCGAGGCGCATGCCTGCGGTGTGTGCGCCTCCTGCAACTGGTTCTCGCAATCGAATCATCCGGACTACCGGCGCGTGCGCCCGGAGGTCCTGGAGGAAGAAGGCGGCGAGGATGAGGCAGGTGAAGAAAAGAAAACCGCCAAGGCCAGCAAGGCCCCGTCCAAGGACATCAAGATCGACCAGATCCGGGCCCTGGCCGATTTCATGAACGTTTCTACCCACCGCTCGGGTTTGCGGGTGGTGATGCTGTATCCGGCCGAGGCGCTCAACACCGCCGCCGCCAATGCCTTGCTCAAGACCCTCGAAGAGCCCCCGCCGGGGACCATGTTCCTGTTGCTGTCCAATCGTCTGGACCGCTTGCTGCCCACCATCCTCTCGCGCTGCCGCAAGTTCGCCATGACCGCGCCCGGCCACGACGAGGCGTTGGCCTGGCTCAGGCAGCAAGGCGTCAAGGATGCCGATGCCTGGCTGGCCGAGCAGGGTGGGGCGCCGCTGGCTGCGCTGGAAGCGGCCCAGGGAGAAGGACGGGAGGCGCTGGATGAATTGCTGCGCCACCTGGCCCAGCCCGGTGTGGACGGCGCCTTGCGGGCGGCCGACAAATTGCAGAAGACGCCGGCGGCCGACCTGGTCGGCTGGGTGCAGCGCTGGCTGTATGACCTGCTGTCGCTGCGGTCGGCGGGCGTGGTGCGCTACTACCCGCGTTACGGCAAGGAACTGGGCCGGCTGGCCGAGCGCGTCGATGCCCTGGCCCTGTCGCGCGCACTGCGCGGCATGGGCGAGCGCCGTGCCATAGCGGATCATCCCTTGTCGGCCAAGCTCTTCATCGAGGAAATGCTGATCGATTACGCCCGCCTGTTCGATTGAGCGGGCACAGGATGCCCCCTGCGGCAAATCGCCGCAGGGGGCGCAAGCCGGGTGCCGGACCGTATAATCCCGGCATGATCTCGCCGACCACTTTCTTCATCCCCGTCTCCGAGCAGATGAACCAGCCCCAGCATCTCTTGCTGTCGCGGCTGTTCTGGTTGCGCTGGGCCATGGTGGCGGGGGAGCTGCTGGTGCTGGCCGGTGCCCATGTCTGGTTGCACATTGCCTTGCCGCTGTCGGCCCTGCTGGCCCTGATCGCCCTGCAGGCGCTCATCAATGGTCTCACCTGGCTGCGCATGCGCTGGGCGCGCCCGGCCGAGCAGGCCGAACTGTTCCTGCAATTGTTGCTGGATGTGGCGGTGCTCACGGCGCTGCTGTATTTCTCGGGCGGTTCGACCAATCCCTTCGTCTCCTTCTACCTGCCGGCACTGGCGGCGGGCGCGGCCACGCTGGCCTGGCCCTATGCCTTGCTGCTGGCAGTATGTGCGTTGGGTTGCTATTCCGGTCTGGTGTACGTCTACCAGCCGCTGCACATCCACGACCAGGGCCAGGCGATGGCCTATCACCTGGCCGGGATGTGGATCAATTTCTCGATCTCGGCCCTGCTCATCACCTGGTTCGTCAGCCGTATCGCTGCCGCCGTGCGCTTGCGGGACGGCCAGCTGGCGCAGGCGCGCGAGCGCCAGTTGCAGAGCCATCGTATCGTCGCCCTGGGGACCCAGGCCGCCGGCGCTGCGCATGCGCTCAATACACCGCTGTCGACGGTGGCCGTGATCGCCGGGGAATTGCGCCGCGACATGGCCTGCAATGCGGCGCTGGCGGCCTATGAAGAAGACGTGCGCGTGGTCGAGGAACAGATCGCCGTCTGCAAGGCCGCGCTGGAAAACATGCGCCTGGACGCCGATGCCCAGCTGCGCAACGAAGACAGCGCCGCCATCACCCCCTGGCTCACCAGCCTGCTGGAAGGCTGGCGCCTGCGCCATCCGGCCGTCCTGCTGGTGGCCGAGGTGCATCAGCCCGGCTGGAAGGCCAGCCAGCTGCAGGACCTCTCGCAGATCATCCTGACCCTGCTCGACAATGCCGCCCATGCGGTGCGTACACTGGGCCACCATGGCGAAATCCGCATTACCCTGGCCTCGGCCGGGGCGGGTGAAGGTGGCCCGGTCAGTACCGCCAGGCCGGGCCGCAGCATGGCGATCATCGAAGTCTCCGACAACGGTGCCGGAATCGCCCCGGAGCTGTTGCAGCGCCTGGGGCACGGGCCGGTACCGAGCTCGTCGGGCGGCTCCGGTATCGGCCTCATGCTGGCCTTCGCCAGCGCCACGCACCTGGGCGGCAAGCTGCGCCTGCGTTCGTTGCCAGGGCAGGGTACGGTGGCGCAGTTGCGCTTCCCGCTGGTGTGATCGGGCCGCAGATGGCGGCTGCGGCTGCATCACGGTGCAATAGGCTATCCTTCATTTACCAGTTTTTTCTGATGTTCTCATGAGCGCCGCCTTCCTGATTCTCGATGACAATGATGTCTTTGCCAGCACGCTGGCACGTTCGCTGGCCCGGCGCGGCTTTCGCGCCACCGTGGCGCATAGCGGCGAGGAGGCGCTGGAAGCCGCGCGCCGCGAACGCTTCGATTACGTCACCATCGACCTGCAGCTGGAAAAGGATTCCGGCCTGCAATGGGTGGCGCCGCTGCGCCAGGCGCTGCCGCAGGCGCGCCTGCTGGTGCTGACCGGCTATGCCAGCATCGCCACCACGGTACAGGCCATCAAGTCGGGTGCCGACAATTACCTGGCCAAGCCGGCCAATGTGGATTCCATCCTCTCGGCGCTGTCCCATGTGAGTCAGGGCGAGCCGGTGGCCGAGCCGGTCCTGCCGGTGGAAGAGGCTTCGCCGCTGTCGCTGGAACGCCTGGAGTGGGAGCACATCCAGCGCGTGCTGGCCGAGCATGAGGGCAATATCTCGTCAACGGCGCGGGCGCTGAACATGCACCGCCGCACCCTGCAGCGCAAGCTGGCCAAGCGCCCGGTGGCGCGCTGAGCACATCGCGTGGCCCTCTGTAACGAAAGGTAAGCGCCCGGCAAGCAGGGGCGACAGCCTGTCGGCATGGCTTTACAATAGCTGCCATGTATATCGATTCCCATTGCCACATCAATTTTCCCGACCTGGCCGCCCGCCTGCCGGAGATCTTCGGCAAGATGGCCGAGAACCAGGTTAGCCACGCGCTGTGCGTCTCGGTGGACTTGCCGGACTTCCCGCAGGTGCTGGCCCTGGCCGAGCAGTATCCCAATGTCTATGCCTCCGTGGGCGTGCATCCGGACTATGAAGACACGCCCGAGCCCTCGTTGGAGGAGCTCATCCGCCTGGCCGACCATCCGCGCATCGTCGCCATCGGCGAGACCGGGCTGGATTACTACCGCCTGCAAGGCGATCTGGAATGGCAGCGCGAGCGCTTCCGCACCCATATCCGCGCTTCGCGGGCCACGGGCAAGCCGCTCATCATCCATACCCGCGCGGCCTCCGAAGACACCATCCGTATCCTGCAGGAAGAGGG
This sequence comes from Herbaspirillum sp. C9C3, assembly GCF_013359625.1. Classification (NCBI taxonomy): domain Bacteria; kingdom Pseudomonadati; phylum Pseudomonadota; class Betaproteobacteria; order Burkholderiales; family Oxalobacteraceae; genus Herbaspirillum; species Herbaspirillum sp. C9C3. The sequence continues at coordinate 18,137 of NZ_JABFMQ010000037.1, read as the reverse complement.
GGCAAGCCCGCAGGCAGGCGGTGTCGCAGGGGTCATGCACTGCTTCACGGAATCCCAGGCGGTGGCCGATGCAGCCATCGCGCTGGGCTTCTACATCTCGTTCTCGGGCATCGTCACCTTCAAGTCGGCCAAGGACCTGCAGCAGGTGGCGCGCACCATCCCGCTGGAGCGCATGCTCATCGAGACCGATTCGCCCTACCTGGCGCCGGTGCCCTTCCGCGGCAAGACCAACGAGCCCGCTTATGTGCGTCATGTGGGTGAATTCATCGCCGACCTGCGCGGCATCAGTGCGGCCGACGTGGCGCGCCAGACCTCTGACAATTTCTTCACGCTGTTCGGAATCAAGCCATGAATCTGCTGGACAAGCTGCGCAGCCGCTTCGGCGGCATCGGTCGCATCGTGCTCTATACCTCGCTGCTGCTGCCCGGCGCGGCGCGTGCGGGTGCCTATGAAGAATATTTCCAGGCCATCCGCATGGACAATGTCTACTTCCTCAAGCAACTGATGCAGCGTGGCATGGGCCCCAATCTGATCGAGCCCAAACGTGGCTACACCGGCCTGATGCTGGCCATCCGCGAGGATTCGATGCAGGCTTTCGACGTGCTGGTCAATGCCCCCGACGTCAATCTGGAAGCCCAGGCCACCAATGGCGACACGCCCCTGATGCTGGCGTCCTTCTACGGCAACATCCCGGTGGTGAAACTGCTGCTCTCGCGCCAGGTCGAGGTCAACCGCCCCGGCTGGACGGCGCTGCATTACGCGGCCATCAATGGCAGCTCGGAGATCGTCAAACTGCTGCTGGATGCCTCCGCCTATGTGGATGCCGAATCGCCCGACGACAAGATGACCCCGGTCATGCTGGCCGCCATGCGTGGTCGGGTGGCGGCGGTGGCCGTGTTGCGCGACAACGGTGCCGACCTCACGCTCAAGAACAAGGATGGCCTCACCGCCATGGATCTGGCGCGGCGCTACGGCCAGGATGCCGTCATCGACGTACTCAACGAGAAGCCGCAGCCGTAACCGCAAGCACTTCGCTCGTTGCTGCGCCAAAGCAAACGTCCCGGCCACCTTGCGGTGGACCGGGACGTTGGCGTTGAGGAGGGCGTTCAGCGCACCAGGATCTGCGGACCGACGTCCTTGATGTCCTTGGTACCGGTCAGGGCCATGCTGACGTCGAGTTCCTTGCGCATGATTTCCAGCATCTGCGACACGCCCTCTCCGCCCATGGCGCCCAGGCTGTAGAGGAAGGCGCGGCCGATCATGGTGCCACGCGCGCCCAGCGCCACCGCCTTCAACACATCCTGGCCGGAGCGGATGCCGCCGTCGAACCAGACTTCGATCTGGTCGCCCACGGCCTCGGCAATGGCCGGCAGGGCTTCGATGGAGGACATGGCGCCATCCAGCTGGCGACCACCGTGGTTGGAGACCACGATGGCATCGGCACCGCTCTGAACGGCCAGCTTGGCATCTTCCACATCGAGGATGCCCTTCAAGATCAGCTTGCCGCCCCATTGCTGCTTGATCCAGGCGACATCGTCCCAGTTCAGGGTCGGGTCGAACTGGCTGGCGGTCCACTTGGAGAGGGTCTGCACCCCGCCGGCGCCTTCGCCGCCCTTGATGTGACCGGCCAGGTTGCCGAAGGTCTTGCGGCCGCCCAGGGCACGCAGTGCCCAGCCGGGCTTGCTGGCCAGGTCCAGCAGGGTGTCCAGGGTCAGCTTGGGCGGCACCGACATGCCATTCTTGAGATCCTTGTGACGCTGGCCGAGGATCTGCAGGTCCAGCGTCAGCACCAGGGCCGAGCACTTGGCTGCCTTGGCGCGATCGATCAGGGACTGCACGAAGCCACGGTCGCGCATCACGTAGAGCTGGAACCAGAACGGCTTGGTGGTCACGCTGGCGACGTCCTCGATGGAGCAGATGCTCATGGTGGAGAGGGTGAAGGGAATGCCGAATTTTTCCGCGGCAATGGCACCCAGCATCTCGCCATTGGCCCACTGCATGCCGGTCAGGCCGGTCGGGGCAATGGCCACCGGCATGGTGACGTCGTGGCCGATCATGGTGCTGCGGGTGCTGCGTTCGTCGACGTTGATGGCCACGCGCTGGCGCAGCTTCAGGGTGGCCAGATCACGGCTGTTGGCGCGATAGGTGCTCTCGGTGTAGGAACCGCTGTCGGCGTAATCGTAGAACGCCTTGGGAACGCGCTTCTTGGCCAGCAGGCGGAAGTCTTCGACACAGGTCATGACCGGCATGGTGTTTTTTCTCCGTTGTGATGGGGTGCGGCCGGAGCCGCCTTGCAGTGAGATTGCGGACAAAGGGATTGCAGCATGCCCGTTATGCTAGTGCATACCCGTCGCGCTTGGGGTGAATCCCTTTGCCGCCATCCATGAAAAATTTAGCCCCTAGGCGGCCAGCAGCCGTGCCGCCGCCAGGCCGCTGCGCACAGCACCCTCCAGCGTGGCGGGATAGTCGCCGACCACGTAGTCCCCGGCCAGGGCCAGCCCGGAGGGCATGCCGGTATTGTCGGGGCGCTGCAAGCCCGGGGTGCAGGCGAAGGTGGCCCGTTTTTCAGTGATGACCCGGTGCCAGCCGGGCGTGGCCAGGGCCGGATTGCCGAAGTCCTGCGCCAGCTGGCGGGCGATGCCCTCGGTCAGGGCGGTATGGCCATCGGCCACGGCCTGGCCGGCTGCACTGACGACGACGGCCAGCAAGCCTGCTTCGCCCCCCAGTTGGCCCCGGTCAAAGACGAACTGGCCCCAGCCCCGGGCTTGCGGATCGTCCGCCAGGGCCAGGAAGGGGGCGGGCAGACGCACCTCGGGCGGGTACTGCAGATAGCAGGTGGTGATGGATTCATGCTCCAGCGCCCGCAGCAGGGCGGTGTCGTGCAGGCCCTCCAGCAATTGCGCGGCGGCATCCGGGCCGGTGGCCAGCACCACCCCGGCGAATTCACCCAGGCTTTCGGCTGCGCGGTCTTCCAGGCGCCAGGTGCCCGGGTCATTGCCGGGCAGCAGCTGCGCCACGGTCACACCCGGCTGCACCAGGCCGCCGCGCTTGCCCAGATAGGCGGCGGTCGCATCGGGCAGCAGGGCGCTCAAGTCCAGACGCGGGATGAGCATGTCGGAGGCGGCGCGGCGCGCGCCCAGGCTGTCGCGCAACACGGTCAGGAAGACTTGCGCCGAGGCCCGCTCGGGCGGGGTGTTCAGCGCGGCGATGCACAGCGGACGCCACATCAGGCGGATCAGGCGCGGCGTTTGTTCGTAGCGCTCCAGCAGCTCGGCCACGCTGCAATCCTGGTGCAATTGCCAGCCCATCCAGCGCGCCGTAGTGGAAAAGCGCGCAAGCGCCATCTTGTCGTCGCGCGCCAGCCCCTTGGCGCGCAGCAGCGCCACGGCCACGTGCCAGGGCGCCGGCAGACGCGGCGCCACGAAATCCATGCCTTCGCCTCCTGCACCCAGCGGATAGCGCATCTGCAAAGGCAGGCGCAGCAGGGCGCTGGCCGGATCGACGCCGACCTGTTTCATCAGGGCCAGCGTGGACCGATAAGCGCCCAGCAGGATGTGCTGGCCGTTGTCCAGCACCCGTTCGTCCAGCGCCACCCGACGCGCCCGCCCGCCCAGGGTGCGCGCCGATTCGAACAGGCTCACACGATGGCCGCCGGATGCCAGCGCCACGGCGGCGGCACATCCGGCCCAGCCGGCACCGATGACGGCGTAATGGCGTGGTGCGTTGTTCATCGGCGGGTGGAGCGGTCAGCCGAAGACATAGGTCTTCCACGCCAGCCAGAGCTTGCGGATGGGGGTGAGCGAGATGCGCTGGTTGAGCACGTGGTAGCCGTCACGGGCGATCTCGTCGAGCAGGGTGCGGTAGATGGCGGCCATCATCAGGCCGGGGCGCTGGGCGCGGCGGTCTTGTTTGGGCAGCAGGGCAAAGGCTTCGTCATAAACGGCCTGGGCGCGCTCGACCTGGAACTTCATCAGCGCCTCGAAGCGCTCGCTGTGGCGGGCATTGAGGATGTCGGCGGCCGTGACGTTGAATTGCTGCAATTCATTGACCGGCAGATAGATGCGACCCTTGCGACCATCTTCGCCGACATCGCGGATGATGTTGGTGAGCTGGAAGGCCAGCCCCAGCTTCTCGGCAAAGAGCAGGGTCCCCGGCTGGGTATGGCCAAAGATGCTGGCCGAGAGTACGCCCACCACGCCCGCCACGTGCCAGCAGTAGCGCTGCAGGCCGGGGTAGTCTAGGTAGCGGGTCTGGTCCAGGTCCATTTCCATGCCATCGATGATGGCTTGCAGGTGTTCGCCCTTGAACTGGTAGGTGGCCACGTGCGGGTGCAGAGCCTTGGTGACCGGGTGGGTCGGCTGCCCCTCCAGCATGGCGGCGATTTCCTTGCGCCACCACATCAGCTTGGTCCGGGCCACCATGGCATCCTCGATTTCATCGACGGTATCGTCGACCTCGCGGCAAAAGGCATACAGCGCCGTGATCGCCAGCCGGCGCTGGGGCGGCAGGAACAGGAAGCTGTAATAGAAACTGGAACCGCTGGCGGCGGCCTTCTGCTGGCAGTATTCGTCTGGAGACATGGATGCGTGGCGGGGCGGTTGAAGCAGTGGGGCAGGCGGCCAAGGCCCCCTGCGGCAAAGGCGCTATGCTAGCCGAGTGCGCCCGGCAGGGCAAATGCCCATGGTCGCTGGCCCGGCCTTGAACCCCCTCTATTGCGGCCCTTGGCGTTGTCCTTTAAGCTCAGGTCAGCGCATTCCGGAAAAACAAATTCACATGACATCAAATCCGGATGAATTCTGCCGTTAATCTGAACAGACGTGGCGCAGCAGCGGGCAAGCCCGGTCGCAGCGCGGCACATCGGCAACCCTGGCCATCGACGATGGCCCCCTGGAGGCTGGAGACAATATGGACAGACTGGAAATCTTTCGCAATATCGCCTCGCAGGCCGGTCGCGGCGAGCTGGTATTCCCCGCCAACGTCAGCGCCTCGATCAAGCTGCAAAAGGCGCTGGCCGACCCGGACTGCCACCTGGAACTGGCGGCCAAGCTGGTGATGGCCGAGCCGCTGGTCTCGGCACGCACCGTGGCCATTGCCAATTCGGCGGCCTACAACCGGTCCGGCGGCGAGATCAACAACGTGCGCGCGGCCGTGATGCGGCTGGGTTTTCGTACCTTGAACACCATCACCACCTCGGTGATCGTGCGCCAGCTCGGCCGCACCATCAACAATCCCGGCATGCGCATCAAGTCGGCCCAGTTGTGGGAGCACTGCGCCCACGTGGCCGCCACCGCCTATGTGCTGACCTCCAAGCTGACCAAGGCTGATCCCGAGACGGCCATGTTCGCCGGCATCGTGCATGAAGTGGGCGGCTTCTACCTGCTCTCGCGCACGGATGACTTCCCCGGCCTGCTCGACGGCGGCACCGAGGACTGGATGGAATACGGCGAGAAGATGATCGGCCGCGCCGTGTTGAAGAAACTGGGCGTGCCGCAGCCGGTGGTCGATGCCATCGAATCCCTGTGGCACGGCGTACGCGTGCTGCCGCCCCAGACCATCGGCGACGTGTTGCTGCTGGCCAAGGAACTCTCGCCGGTACCCTCGCCGCTGCAGCGCACCGTGGTGGCCGAAGCCGGCATCGGTGGCGAGACCCTGGTGGATGACTACATCGGAGACCGTTCCCTGCGCGAACTGCTGGATGACTCCGAGGAGCAAATCCGTACGCTGACGGCGGCCTTGCTGGTCTGACACCGCTTCCCGTCGTTTCTTCCCGCAGCCCTGCCGGCCTTTGTGCCGGGCGGGGCTTTCTCATGGCGGACCGGATTTACCGGGTCAGGCCGCGCCAGCCCACGATGAGCCAGTCGCGCTTGCCCAGCTTGGGGCGCTGGCCGAAGACGTCGCCCCGGACCGCTTCGATGCGCTCCAGGATGCGCAAGCCGCCTTGCACCACCATCCGCAATTCCAGCCCGATGCGGCCCGGCAGGCGACGTGCCAGCGGGGCACCGGAGAGCATCAGTGCACGGGCCCGGTCGATCTCGAACTGCATCAGCTGTTGCCAGCGCTGGTCATTGCAAGCCTGGTCGATATCGTCTTGTTCCACGCCAAAGCGGGCCAGATCTTCCAGTGGCAGGTAGATGCGTGCCTTTTGCCAGTCGATGGCAACGTCTTGCCAGAAGTTGATGAGTTGCAGGGCGCTGCAGACGGCATCCGAATCCCGGAGGTTTTCTTCATTCGCTGCGCCATACAGATGAAGCATCAGGGTTCCTACCGGGTTCGCAGAGCGACGGCAGTAGTCCAGCAGGTCCGTGTAGCGCGGGTAACGGGTGGTCACCACATCCTGGCGGAAGGCCGAGAGCAGGTCACGGAAGGGTTGCAGCGGCAGGGCGTGGTCGGCGATGGTTTGCGCCAGTTGCGTGAAGATGGGATGGGTGCAGGGGAGCTGCTGCGCGATCAGATCCAGCTCTGCCTCATAGGCGTGCAGGGCGGCCAGGCGTTCTTCCGGGCGGGCATCGCCTTCATCGGCGATGTCATCGGCGCTGCGGGCAAAGGCATAGATGGCGGTCACCGCCGGGCGCAGACGCGCCGGCAGCAGCAGCGAGGCCACGGGGAAGTTCTCGTAGTGATCGACGGCCATGGGGCGCGCTACTCAGTCGAACTTGTCCTTGAGCAGCGCCTCGATGGTGGCGATGCGGGTTTCCACCGTCTCCAGCAGCGCCTTGGGCATGGTGCCGCCGACATTCAACTGTGCCGCCAGCGAACGCGCAATGCCCATGGCGCCTGCGGTGAACTGCTTGCCATCCTTGGACAGCACGGCCGCCGCCGTGAAGAGGGTGGAGAACAGGATCTGGTCGGCGGTATTGTTCTCGATGAACTTGTTGAGCAGCGCGTTGTGGCTTTGCTTCAAGGCGTCGAATTCTTCCTGGGTAGGCATAAAGGCTCCTGCGATGATGAGACGGCACGGCCGCCGGGCCGGCAAAGGCGCGGATTGTAGCAGTTAAGCGCGAGGGGACGGTGAAACGGGCGCGAGGATGCCCGTGAGGATGCCCGCATCAGGCTGATTCAGGCCGGAAATGAAGGTTTTTGTAGAGGGGTGCGGGATGCCGCCCTTGGACGGCATCCCTGTTGGGCCCTGGTGAAGCTTTTTGTCAAAATCCGGCAGATTTCCCGGTCCTGGCGGCGCCCGTGATCAATGAGAGATGGTCAGCAGCACCTTGCCATCGCCGCCCCGGGTGGCTGGCCAGCTGGTCTGGGTGGCCGCTGGTGGGGCGAAGCTGGCCATGGCCTGTACCAGCTTGTCGACGTCGGTGTCGTAGAGGGTCTTGCCGTCGGCGGTCTTGATGCGTTCGATGTGGTTGTCGCTGCCTGTACCCTGATACCAGTCCTTGACCAGTACTTCGTCGGTCCCGCCCAGCACATCGATGCGCAGATCGTTCCCGCTCTTGCTGAACCAGAGATTGGTTTGTCTGGCATCCGTGAAGCTGAGCGTATCGAGGTTGCCCTTGGTCGCATCGTGGTCGTAGAGCACATCCTGTCCGTCGCCCCTGGCAAAGGTATAGCTGTCGTCGCCGGCGCCGCCGATGAGCAGGTCGTTGCCCCGCCCCCCGGTGATGAGGTTGTTGCCGCGATTGCCGACCAGGATGTTGTTCAGATCATTGCCGCTGGCATCGAGATCCTGATTGCGCAGCTTGATGGGATCATCGGTGGTGACGGTATCGGCTCCGTAGACCTGGGTGGCCTCGCGCAGGCGTTGCAGCGGGACGAAGCGGCACATGTCGCTGGCCAGGCCGCGTCCCGAGTCGGTGATGTAGAACCCGACCGTCTTGCCGGTGGCCGCCGAACAGGCCACGCCGGTGACGGTGATGGCGTGGTCGCTGGTGTCCTCGTTCTCTTCGTGCAGATCCCACAGCTTGCTGGCGCTGACACTGATGATGACGCCCTTGCCGTCCTTGATGCTTTGGGCGACTGCCGTGAGATCGACCCGCTCGTCGATGGTGCAGGCAAAACCGAAGTGCTCCAGCAAGGCCTGCCGGTCATCTTCGGAGGTGGCACCGCGCATATCGGCGGATTCGGCAGCGGTATCGCAAAGGTTTTCCTTGATGGCGCACTGGACTACTTCCTTTTCGGAGACGGCACGGCCCCCCATCAGGGTGACGTTGGCCACACTGGTCTCGCCGCAGGTTCCCCAATAGCCCTCGACTTCGCCGCCCTGGTCGTAATCCAGCTGATACGAACGCGGCATGCCATAGACCAGCACCTTGACGCCATTGACCACTGCGCTTTGCGGTTTGCTGGCATCGAGCAGCACCAGGTTTTCGACATTGGCCGAGAGCGTGCTGCTGGCCGTGGCATAGACCGTATCGACGCCTTCATCGGCCTGTTCAATGATCTGGTCGCCGGCATTGTCGAGGTAATAGCTGTCGTCGCCCTTGCCGCCAACCATCGTATCGACCCCGCCCATGCCGTCGAGGATGTTGTTCCCGGCATTGCCGGTGAGACGGTTATCCAGGCCATTGCCGATGCCGGCGAGGCTGCTGCCCAGGGAAAGGTCGTCCGTATCTTCATCCAGGCTGAGGAATTTCGGTGAGGCCGCTGGCTTGTCCTTTTGGGGCTTTGGGGCTTCGTCGCCGAAGGGAGCGGGCGCGTAGAAGTTGTCCTGGTAGCGCGCGGCATTGGCCTGGGCGATCAGGTCGGGGGAAGGCGCGGCGGGAGCGGGTGTCAGGTTCACTGTACTGGTACTGGCAGGCCCGATGGCCGCAGGTGTGCTGACCACTGGCATGGGAGTCAGCGGCGGCGGTGTACTGCTGGCGGCAGGCACAGACGGGGCGCCTGGTGTGATGGGCGGTGCAATGATGGGAGGGGTGTACGGTGTCACGGGCGGCGCAATGGCCGGCTTGCTGGTGATGGCCGATGGAGGTGTCAGGGGAGGTGTATCGGTACTGGCAGGTACTGTACTGACTGGTTTGCTGGTGACGGTGACCGGGGTGACAGCGGGTGTACTGGTGGGAGTCGTACTGGCTGGTTTGGGCTGGCTGGGTAAGGTGATGTTGGCAGGCGGGTTGATGCTGACGATGGTGGGCGGTGTATCGAACAGTTTGATGCCCGGCCTGATGGGGGAGAAGATCACTTTGAAGACGCTGCCGGTGCGAATGCTGACAAAGCGGTCGTCGATGCGTCGGATGACTGGCTCCATCGGATCTACGGCAGGGGTGGAAGCGCTTGCGGTGGCTGAGGTGGTTGAGGTGGTTGACACGGGTTCCCTTTCAAATGCGCCATGGATGGCGTTGTCATGCAGGGCGGGTCTTCGCGCGTGGCGTCCCGCCCTGGGGACCTGTTTCCTGTCCGTCCTGGTCATGGACAATGGCCGGGCGGACAAGTCTTGTTTTGTTGGTCCCGCAGGGATTCAATCCGATAGAAATACTTCGGTAAATCGCACGAAAGTACCGTTGGTTGCTTGACAAGCTGAAGCGAACGAGGAAGAAGACAACCCTAGTCAACCGAGGGTCGCTGAAAGAGGTGGGGATGACTGCGGAAGTGGTTGCGCGCTGTGGGGCGCTCGGGATGAGGGGAGTGGTTTTTTTCGCTGCCGGCAGGGTTCGACGCGCTTGCACCCGTATTGGCCGGGATCGGATGTGCCAGGCACGCGGAAAATGCCGGTGCGGACGGGGCTGTCAGGTCAAATCGATGATTTGAAACGGATTGTCTGGTGCGAGGAGGGGGACTCGAACCCCCACACCATTGCTGGCGTCAGGACCTAAACCTGGTGCGTCTACCAATTTCGCCATCCTCGCAAAAGGGGGTCGGGCACCGGTGCGATAGCAGTCTGGCAGCGCGCTTGCTGCAGACCTGCCGCTACCGATGCAGGTAGCAATTTGTCAAAGCGCGCCATTGTACTGCAAGGCGTTGTCAATGTGGGCGTTTTTCTGTGCGGACACGTCGGGGTGCCGATGATCGGTAGTACCATGCCGCTTTTTCTTCGACCCAGCAGGATTGCCATGACACGCTATCGTCACTACAAGGGCGGCATCTATGAATATATCGACGAGGCCATCCTCGAAGCCGACCTCACGCCCATGATCATCTACCGCGCCGCCGATGGCCGTCTCTGGCTGCGGCCGCGTGAAGTCTTCTTCGAGAAGGTGGAGGTCGATGGCAGGCAGGTGCCGCGGTTCGAAAAAATCGAGGGCTGATCTTTTCTCCGCCCCTGGTACGCACCTGCGAGACCATGCAAAGCGGCGTCAACGCCAAGGGAAGCTGAACAATGCGCCGCCCTGGCGGTCTACTGCGTTCGTCAATAAATTCACTTCACTTCATTTGGGCATCTACATGAACCATCAAGCACGCGCCCTGGTCGGGGCGATCTTCTCCGTCTTCGCCTTCGCCGCTGCCGTTCCCCACGTCGCCAGCGCCGAAGAACTGGCCGATGTCAGCACCGCCTTCCGCTGGCTGGGCAAGAACGACCGTGTCGTCATCGAAGCCTATGATGACCCCAAGGTGCAGGGAGTTACCTGCTACGTGTCGCGCGCCCGCACCGGTGGTGTCAAGGGGACGGTGGGCCTGGCCGAGGACAAGTCCGAAGCCTCCATCGCCTGCCGCCAGGTGACGCCCGCCCTGCAGTTCCAGGAAAAGCTGCCGGTGCAGGAAGATGTCTTCAGCGAGCGCATGTCCATCCTCTTCAAACGCCTGCACGTGGTGCGCGTGGTCGATACCAAGCGCAATACGCTGGTCTACCTGACCTATTCCGACAAGCTCATCGACGGCAGCCCGATGAATGCCGTCACCGCCGTGCCGGTGGCAGCTTCCACGCCGATTCCGGTGAAATGAGGGGAATTCTCTAAATTCTTTACGCCGGACTTTGCTGGCAGGCAATCCGTCGGCTGCCGCGATGCGTTTGCGGGCCGCGCCGGGGCTGGTCCGGCGGGCTTCGGAGGGGATTTTCCCCTGTTTGCACCGTGGCAAGCCCATTTTTGGACTATCGGCGCTTTTTGCGTATAAAATAGCGAGCTTTAGCGCGGCCGGGCAGGGCGCTTTTCGTCTGCAGTCTATCGATTGGGAGGGGAAGCAGCATGTTCCGGCTTACGGAATTCTTAACATTTGGACGATTTAAATGGCAACTGCAGTCGAAACCCTGAGCAAACTCGAACGTCGTATGACCCTGTCTTTCCCGCTGGCCGATGTTCAGGCTGAAGTGGAAAAGCGCCTGAAGGTGCGTGCCCGTACCGCCAAGGCACCGGGTTTCCGTCCGGGTAAAGTGCCGATGAAGATGGTTGCCGCCCAGTTCGGCTACCAGGTCGAAACCGAAGTCCTGAACGACAAGGTCGGCCGCGCATTCAATGATGCCGCCGTCGAAAACAACCTGCGTGTGGCAGGCTTCCCCCGCATCGAACCCAAGACCAGCGAAGAAGCCGGTGAAGGCAAGCTGGCCTTCGACGCCACCTTCGAAGTCTATCCGGAAGTCACCCTGGGCGACCTGTCGGGCGCTGAAGTCGAGAAGACCACCGCCGCCGTCTCCGACGCCGAAATCGACAAGACCATCGACATCCTGCGCAAGCAGCGCGTGCACTACCACGTCAAGGGCGAGCAAGGTGCGCACGGCGACGGCGGTGCCGACCAGTCGGCCCAGAACGGCGACCGCGTGACCGTGGACTTCGTCGGCAAGATCGACGGCGTCGAATTCCAGGGCGGCAAGGCCGATGCCTTCCCGTTCGTGCTGGGCGAAGGCCGCATGCTGCCGGAATTCGAAGCCGCTACCATCGGCCTGAAGGTCGGTGAATCCAAGAGCTTCCCGCTGGCTTTCCCCGAGGACTATCACGGCAAGGACGTGGCTGGCAAGACCGCTGAGTTCACCATCACCGTCAAGAAGATCGAATGGGCGCACATGCCTGAAGTCGATGCAGTCTTCGCTCAATCCCTGGGCATCGAAGACGGCGACCTGACCAAGATGCGCGAAGACATCAAGAAGAACCTGGAGCGCGAAGTCACCGCCCGTACCAAGGCCAAGACCAAGGACAGCGTCATGAACGCGCTGATCAAGGCCTCCGAGCTGGAAGTGCCCAAGGCCCTGATCGACCAGGACGTCGAGCGTCTGTCCGAAATGGCCCGTCAGGACATGGCCCAGCGCGGCATGGACCCCAAGGTCATGCAGCTGCCCAAGGAACTGTTCACCGCCCAGGCCGAGCGCCGCGTGCGCCTGGGTCTGATCCTGGCTGAAGTGGTCAAGCAGAACAAGCTGGAAGCCACCGAAGAACAGGTCAAGGCGCAGATCGAAGACTTCGCCCAGAGCTACGAAGATCCGCAACAAGTGCTGAAGTACTACTTCTCCGACCGTCGCCGTCTGGCCGAAGTCGAAGCTCTTGTTTTGGAAGAAAACGTCGTCAACTACGTTCTCGGCAAGGCCAAGGTCTCGGAAAAGCCGGTTTCGTTCGACGAACTGATGGGCAATCAGGCGCAAGCGTAATCCGGTTTTCTCTAGTAGTATCAGAAAACTCTTACGCTTAAGGAAGCATACATGACAGGTCTGATGAAGCAATCTGCACTGGATACGCAAATGCTCGGCATGGTGCCGATGGTGATCGAACAGAGTGGTCGTGGCGAACGCGCTTACGACATCTATTCGCGCCTGCTGAAGGAACGCATCATTTTCCTGGTCGGACCGGTCAATGATGCGATGGCCAACCTGATCGTGGCCCAGCTGCTGTTCCTGGAAAGCGAAAACCCGGACAAGGACATTTCCCTGTACATCAATTCGCCTGGTGGTTCGGTCTCGGCCGGCATGGCGATCTTCGACACGATGCAGTTCATCAAGCCGCAAGTGTCGACGCTGTGCACGGGTCTGGCCGCCTCCATGGGTGCTTTCCTGCTGGCCGCCGGCGCCAAGGGCAAGCGTTTCTCGCTGCCGAACTCGCGCATCATGATTCACCAGCCTCTGGGCGGCGCCCAGGGCCAGGCATCGGATATCGAGATCCAGGCACGTGAAATCCTGTACCTGCGTGAGCGTCTGAACACCATCCTCGCTGAAAAGACCGGCCGTACGGTCGAGCAGATCAGCAAGGACACCGATCGCGACAATTTCATGTCGGCCGAGGCCGCCGCGGAATATGGCCTGATCGACCAGGTGCTGACCCAGCGCGCTTGAGTTTGCGTCATCGCATTGGCGACATTCCAAGGCGAAAAATGCCCGAACGTAACACCGTTCGGGCATTTTTTTTGGGCAAATTCTGGTGAAATTGGCACAGAGCGGGTTTTCTGGTTCTGTTTGCTTGATAAATGCCCCTTGTGCTGACATATAACGGTCATACGGCAGTCCTGTGAAGCATTTTGGGACAGCAAAAATGACCAAGCCGTGACGAATCCGGATTTCGCGGGTATGATCGGGTCGTAACTTCTATCCTAGTAGCTCTATGTCTGAGAAAAAATCCTCCAGCGGCGAAAAACTGCTTTACTGCTCCTTCTGCGGCAAGAGCCAACATGAAGTCAAGAAGCTCATCGCCGGTCCTTCGGTCTTCATCTGCGACGAATGTATCGATCTGTGCAACGACATCATCCGTGATGAAGCCGCCAGCGTGGAAAGCGTCACCGGCGCCAAGTCGGACCTGCCGACCCCGCAGGAAATCACCGACCTGCTGGACCAGTACGTGATCGGACAGGCTACGGCCAAGCGTATCCTGTCGGTGGCGGTATACAACCACTACAAGCGTCTGAAGCATCTCGGCAAGAAGGATGACGTCGAGCTGGCCAAGAGCAACATTCTGCTGGTGGGCCCGACCGGCTCCGGCAAGACCCTGTTGGCGCAGACTCTGGCGCGCATGCTCAACGTTCCCTTCGTGATCGCCGATGCGACCACGCTGACCGAAGCCGGCTATGTCGGCGAGGACGTCGAGAACATCATCCAGAAGCTGCTGCAGAACTGCAACTACGAAGTCGAAAAAGCCCAGAAGGGCATCGTCTACATCGACGAGATCGACAAGATTTCCCGCAAGTCGGACAACCCGTCGATCACCCGTGATGTCTCCGGTGAAGGCGTGCAGCAGGCCCTCTTGAAGTTGATCGAAGGCACCATGGCTTCGGTGCCTCCGCAAGGCGGCCGCAAGCATCCGAATCAGGATTTCGTGCAGATCGACACGACCAACATCATGTTCATCTGCGGCGGCGCCTTCGATGGCCTGGCCAAGATCATTTCCGACCGTTCCGAAAAGAGCGGCATCGGTTTCTCGGCCAGCGTCAAGAGCCAGACCCAGAAGAGCAATTCGGAAGTGCTGTTGAATGCCGAGCCGGAAGACCTGGTCAAGTTCGGCCTGATTCCGGAACTGGTCGGTCGTCTGCCGGTGATCGCCACCTTGAACGAGCTGGATGAGGAAGCCCTGATCCAGATCCTGGTCGAGCCCAAGAATGCGCTCATCAAGCAGTACGCCAAACTGTTGCAGATGGAAGGCGCCGAGCTGGAAATCCGTCCGGCCGCCATGCACGCCATCGCCAAGAAGGCGCTGGCGCGCAAGACCGGTGCCCGCGGCCTGCGTTCGATTCTGGAACATGCCCTGCTGGATGTGATGTATGAACTTCCGAGCGAGCAGAACGTGGCCAAGGTGGTGATCGACGAGAACACCATCACCAACGGCGCCAAGCCGCTCTTGATCTATCACGACCAGCCGAAGGTGTCGGGCGGCTGATTGCCCGGCAGATGAAGGAAAAAGCAGGAAAGCAGGAAAAGGAGGGCGCCCGTAGTGGGGGCCTTCCGGTAGCAAGAAGCCACCACGAAGTCCGGTCACCGCAAACACGGTAAAATAAACCGGCGCACTTACTTGGCTTCCATCGAAAAGCCACCCGGAGCTAGCTTCGCGTGTGGCTTTTTTATTTTGTTGCGATCATGACAACGCACAGCCGGCGAATATTTAGTCTGCCGGACTTGTGTTTTGGTCACTCGTGCCAACATCATCCACAGTACTTATTGATAAGGCCCGCCATGACGACTCCTATACTTACAGAACAATCGCAATTGCCGCTGTTGCCCTTACGGGATGTGGTTGTCTTCCCGCATATGGTGATTCCGCTCTTCGTCGGCCGCCCGAAGTCGATCAAGGCGCTGGAAGCGGCCATGGAGCAGGGCAAGAGCATCATGCTGGCCGCCCAGAAGGCGGCGGCCAAGGATGAGCCTTCGGCCGAAGACATTTATGAAATCGGTTGCGTAGCCAATATCCTGCAGATGCTGAAGCTGCCCGACGGTACCGTGAAGGTGCTGGTTGAAGGTGCACAGCGCGCCCGTATCCATCACATCAGCGAACTGGAAACCCACTTCGTCGCCGACCTGACCCCGGTGGAATCCGAGCAGGGCGATGAAGCCGAAGTCGAAGCCATGCGCCGTACCATCGTGCAGCAATTCGACCAGTACGTGAAGCTGAACAAGAAGATCCCGCCCGAGATCCTGACCTCGCTGGCCGGCATCGACGACGCCGGTCGCCTGGCCGACACCATCGCCGCGCATCTGCCGTTGAAGCTGGAGCAAAAGCAGGTGATCCTGGAGATCTTCAACGTCACCAAGCGCTACGAGCATCTGCTCGGTCAGCTGGAAGGCGAACTGGACATCCTGCAGGTGGAAAAGCGTATCCGTGGCCGCGTCAAGCGCCAGATGGAAAAGTCGCAGCGCGAGTACTACCTGAACGAACAGGTCAAGGCCATCCAGAAGGAACTGGGCGAAGGCGAAGACGGTGCCGATCTGGAAGAGCTGGAAAAGAAGATCGTCGCCGCCAAGATGCCCAAGGAAGCGCTGGAAAAGGCGCAGTCCGAGCTGAAGAAGTTGAAGCTCATGTCGCCCATGTCGGCCGAAGCGACCGTGGTGCGCAACTACATCGACACGCTGGTGGCGCTGCCCTGGAAGAAGAAGTCCAAGGTCAACAACGACCTCACCAATGCCGAGAAGGTCCTCGAAGGCGATCACTATGGCCTGGACAAGGTCAAGGAACGCATCCTGGAATACCTCGCCGTGCAACAGCGCGTGGACAAGCTGAAGGCACCGATCCTGTGCTTCGTCGGTCCTCCGGGCGTGGGCAAGACCTCGCTGGGCCAGTCCATTGCACGCGCCACCAACCGCAAGTTCGTGCGCATGGCACTGGGCGGTGTGCGTGACGAGGCCGAGATCCGTGGCCACCGCCGCACCTACATCGGCTCCATGCCAGGCAAGATCCTGCAAAGCCTGTCCAAGGTCGGCGTGCGCAATCCGCTGTTCCTGCTGGATGAAATCGACAAGCTGGGCATGGACTTCCGTGGCGATCCGTCCTCGGCCCTGCTGGAAGTGCTGGACCCGGAGCAGAACCATACCTTCTCCGACCACTACATCGAAGTCGACTTCGACCTGTCGGACGTGATGTTCGTGGCCACCTCGAACTCCTTCAACATCCCGCCGGCGCTGCTGGACCGGATGGAAGTGATCCGCCTGTCGGGTTACACCGAGGACGAGAAGACCAGCATTGCGCAGCGCTATCTGCTGCCCAAGCAGATCAAGAACAACGGCTTGAAGGAAGGCGAGATCAGCGTGGCCGAATCGGCCATCCGCGACATCATCCGCTATTACACCCGTGAAGCCGGTGTGCGGTCGCTGGAACGCGAAGTCTCCAAGATCTGCCGCAAGGTCGTGAAGCTGCTGTTGCTGAAGAAGCAGGAGAAGAAGGTCACCGTCACCTCGCGCAATCTCGACAAGTTCCTGGGCGTGCGTCGTTACGACTTCGGCATCGCCGAGAAGGAAAACCAGATCGGCCAGGTGGTCGGCCTGGCCTGGACCGAAGTCGGTGGCGATCTGCTGACCATCGAAGCGGTGAACATGCCCGGCAAGGGCCAGATCATCCGCACCGGTACGCTGGGCGACGTGATGAAGGAATCGATCGAAGCGGCGCGCACCGTCGTTCGCAGCCGTGCCCGCAAGCTCGGTATCAAGAACGAGGTGTTCGAGAAGAGCGACATTCACATCCACGTTCCCGAAGGTGCGACACCCAAGGATGGTCCGTCTGCGGGTATTGCGATGACTACGGCGCTGGTGTCCATCTTCAGCGGCATTCCGGTGCGTGCTGATGTGGCCATGACCGGTGAAATCACCTTGCGTGGTGAAGTGTTGCCGATTGGTGGTCTGAAGGAAAAGCTGCTGGCGGCGCATCGTGGTGGCATCAAGACCGTGCTGATTCCTGAGCAGAATGTGAAGGATCTGGCCGAGATTCCGGACAACGTCAAGAACAAGCTGGAGATCATCCCGGTGCGCTGGATCGACAAGGTCCTGGAAGTTGCTCTGGAACGCCAGCCGGTGCCTTTGACGGAGGAAGAAGCCATCGTCGAAGCGGCGGTCAAGCCGAAGGAAGGTGTGACCGATCCGGTAGTGAAGCATTGAGTCTGAAGCGGTAGTTGTTGCCGCCACGGCTTGAAGGGCGCCTCGCAAGAGGCGCCTTTTTTATGGGGAAAAGGTTCAGATATCGCTGCATGGGAATGAAGGCTTGAAACGTGCTTTTAAATCGCTTGAAGGCTGGAAACCCGCTTGACACGGGCTTGTGCGGCTTGTTTAATAGCCGCTGCGGAAGATTTCCGCCAGGCAAGCGATGGTGAGCGGGGCTCTGTCGCGAGGTGTTGGAGCCGCCGCGCTGTCGTTTGAAATCAAACAACCAGAAACTTGTTCGAGGGGCGTAAGTGAATAAAGGCGAACTGATTGAGCACATTGCCGGCGAGGCGGACATCTCCAAGGCAGCGGCAGGGCGAGCGGTAGACGCATTCATTGGTGCGGTGAAGACTACGCTGAAGAAGAACGGCACTGTCACGCTGGTGGGCTTTGGTACGTTCGCGGTGGGCAAGCGCGCAGCGCGGACCGGCCGCAATCCACAGACCGGCGCTGCCTTGAAGATCAAGGCATCGAAGGTCCCCAAATTTAAAGCTGGCAAAGCTTTAAAAGATGCTATAAAATAACGTTCTTTCGTTGCTGAGGTAACAAGCAACGAGACTGTCAAGGTTGCCGGGCGCTTAGCTCAGTTGGTAGAGCGGAGCCCTTACAAGGCTTAGGTCGGGAGTTCGAGCCTCTCAGCGCCCACCAGCATCTTGCAGTCGGCACCAGTTTAGGAGCGGTAGTTCAGTTGGTTAGAATACCGGCCTGTCACGCCGGGGGTCGCGGGTTCGAG
>NZ_JABFMQ010000036.1:0-28012 GCF_013359625.1 Herbaspirillum sp. C9C3 | reverse complement strand
ACACAGCCGGATTGACTGCGCACCAGGGCTGTTAATTTATGCACAGGTAAAAATCTAAGATTCCACCCGAATCCCCGCACGCATGCCGGGCACGGCATGCACCCGGCAAGCACATCCAAACGACAGACAATAAAAAAGCCGGCAGAGCCGGCTTCTTCATTTTCAGCACTTCAGTCTGCAATCATCAGAACTTGTAAGCCACGCGCGCAACGGCAAAGTTCACGCCGCCGTTGGGTTCCTTGATGCCGCCGTTGGAGAAGTGCTGCAGGCGGATGCCCAGGTCCAGACCATTGCCGAAGACGTAGCCGGCGCCGATATGGTCGCCGAACTGGAATGCCGTCGACAAGACCTTGTCATTGTTGCGGTAGAGCTTGGAGAACAGGTGCACACCGATGCCTGCTTCACCATAGAAACCCTTGCCATCATCGCGCTGGAAGCGCAGCACCGGTGTCAGGCCCAGGTCGATCAGGTTGCCGCTGTCGCTGGTGTTGTTGTAGTGGTTCATGCGCCAGTTGGCCAAGGACAGATCCCAGTAGCCACCGATATGGGTGCCATTGGACTGCCAGAAATTCCAGTTTGGACCCCAGTTGAACTGGGCACCGATACGGGCCAGCTGCGTGCTGTTGCCGGTGCCGTATTCGAGCGACATGCCGTCGATGGCATAGCTGGGCGACTGGATGGCAACGGCGGCGACGCCAGCAAAAGCGATCTTGGCGACCAGGCTCTTCAATTTAGTCATGGATTCTCTTTCAGCGCGTAAAGTGTTTTGAAGGATCTTTGCTTGTTTTCGGCGCGGCGCCAGGGCATCCGCGGGACGCAGTATTCTCTCATAATCATCACTAAAGCATACTCGCGTGAAAGATTCTGCCGCGTCCTTACCACAGAGCGGGCGCTGGCTCAGGGACGATAGCTGTACTCGAGTCTGCCCGGCACATCCACACGTATGGCCAGCACTTCGCCAGACAGAGGATACTGCGCCAGCTCCGCTTGGCTGCGACCATTGCGCCCGGTCGTGATGAAGAGGGTGCGCAGATCTTCGCCGCCGAAGGCCACCATGGTCGGACACCGCGCCGGCAGCCGGATCTCCTGAAGGATCTCGCCCTGCGGGGATAACCGCAACACCCGGCCCCCTTCAAACATGGCACACCAGTAAGCCCCCTCGCTATCGACAGCCGCCCCGTCCGGACGGCCGCCATAATCAGGCGCGCTCTTGTCGCTGTCGAACTGGCGCAGCAGACGGCAATGGCTGGTCTGACCGGTGGCCAGGTCATAGTCATACACATGGATGCGGTGCGCCGGCGTATTGGCGTGATACATCAGGCGCTGGTCCGCGCTGAACGCCACGCCATTGGAGGTCACCACCGCATGATGCGCGTCGCGAAGTGCATTGCGTTCGAAGCAGTACAGCGTACCGCCGTCACGATCGCGCGGCTCATAGATGGTGCCGCACCAGAAGCGGCCGGAGGCGTCGCAGCGGCCGTCGTTGAAACGGATGCGTGTCGTATCGTAAGGCGCCTCCAGCAGCAGCGACAGCGCACCATTGCCGGTATTGAGATGGAACATGCCGGTACGCAAAGCCACCACCAGTCCGCCTTGCGCGTGCTTGACGATGCTGCCCGGCTCTTCCGGCATGTCCCAGCGCTGGTGCTGCCAGGTCGCCAGAACGCGCTTGTGGATCGCCTTGCCGGGAATGTCGATCCAGTACAGCGCACCTTCCTCTGCATGCCACAAAGGCGATTCGCCCAGCAGCATGGGTTTCGGAGAGACGGTCGTGAAGGTGTCTGCGGAAAACACGGGGGAGGCCTGGGACATGGGCTTGCCTGTCAGCTTGAGTGAGGAAGCGCCCATTATGCCGCGAGGATCTGGATTGATAAACCTGATCCACAACACTGTCAGCACCGGACACCCCCAAAGAAAAAACGGCATGCGCGAAGCATGCCGTCCTGATCTACATCACCTGTCTGATCTCTCCGATCTGTCCGATCTGTCTGATCATCAGCTCCCTGCCTAGTTGGACCAGCCCCCATCGATCATGTGAATCGAACCCGTGGTGAAGTTGGACTCGTCCGATGCCAGGTAAAGCGCCAGCGCCGCCACTTCCTCGGCCTTGCCGATGCGGCCCATGGGTTGGCGGGCCACGAAGGCGGCGCGTACTTCGTCCTCGCTCTTGCCGGTTTCCTTGGCCTGGGTGCTGATGCGCTGGTTCAGCGAGGGCGATTCGATGGTGCCCGGGCAGATCGCATTGCAACGGATGCCCTGCGAGACGAAGTCAGCCGCCACCGACTTGGTCAATCCCACCACCGCAGCCTTGGAAGCGCCATAGGCGAAGCGATTGGCCACCCCCTTCACGCTCGATGCAGCCGAGGCGATATTGACGATGGAACCGGCCTTCTTGGCCAGCATGCCAGGCAACACCGCACGGATGGTATGGAACATGGCCTTGGCATTGAGGTTGAAGGAGAAGTCCCAAGCCTTGTCATCACACTCCAGGATGTTGCCTGCAGCGACATAGCCGGCGCAGTTGAACAGCACATCGACGGTACCGACCTTGGCCACCAGTGCCTTGATGGCTGCGTCATCGGTGACGTCCAGCAGATGCGTTTCCACACCGGCGATGGAGGCCAGCTCATCGAGGTGCGTCTTGCTGATGTCGGTGGCGATGACGCGCGCACCTTCCCGCGCAAACAGTTCGGTGGAGGCGCGGCCAATGCCCTGGGCGGCAGCGGTGATGAGGACGGTCTTGCCGGCGAGGCGGCCAGTGGATGCGGACATGCTTGTTCCTTTGCGATTAAATGAGTTTGCGGTGGGCCAGATTCTTGAACAGCGCGGTGAGCCCGAAGGTCCACGGTGCCGTCTGGTCGCTGAAGTTCACCGTGTTCACCAGTGCACCCAACCGGGGCGTGGAGATGGTGACGATGTCAGCCACCTGATGCGTGAATCCCTGGCCGGGACCGAAGCGGTCCTGGGTCGGTGCGAACATGGTGCCCAGGAACAGCACCAGCCCATCCGGATACTGGTGATTGGGCCCGATCGCATGTTCCACCAGTTGCAGCGGATCGCGACTGATCATGGACATCGAGCTGCTGCCCTTGAGCGTGAAGCCTTCCGTACCATCGACCCGCATTGTAAGTTCGGCGCGGCGTACATCGTCAATTGAAAAGTTTGCGTCGAACAGACGAATGAAAGGTCCGACTGCGCAGGAGGCGTTGTTGTCCTTGGCCTTGCCCAGCAACAGTGCGCTGCGGCCTTCGAAGTCGCGCAGGTTGACGTCATTGCCCAGCGTCGCGCCGACCACCTTGCCCCTGCTGTTGATGGCCAGCACGATCTCCGGTTCCGGATTGTTCCAGGCCGACTTGGGATGAATGCCGACCTCATCGCCCAGCCCCACCGAAGACATCGGTTGCGCCTTGGTAAAGATCTCAGCATCCGGACCGATGCCCACTTCCAGGTATTGCGACCACACGCCTTGCTCCAGCAATACTTCCTTCAGGCGCGCGGCTTCCGGCGAGCCCGGCACCACGCTGGAGAGGTTGTCACCGATCACTGCCGTGATCGCCTTGCGTACCGACTCCGCCTTGCCGGCGTCGCCGCGTGCCTGTTCCTCGATCACGCGCTCCAGCATGCTGGCCACGAAGGTCACGCCGCTGGCCTTGACGGCCTGCAGGTCGATGGGCGCCAGCAGCCAGGGGCGCGAAGTGTCACGGCGGCCGGCGTCGGCATTGTCCAGCAGCTCCTGCAGCGTGGCCAGGCGCGTCATGTTGGTGGCCGCGCGCACGGCGGCGGCGGGATCATCGAGTTCCAGCAATTGACTGGACGTCGCGGCGATGAGCGTGAGGTCATACGCACCATCGGCATCAATCCTCACCAGCACCGGGCCCACGCCCGGTTGCCAGAGACGGCCGATCAGCGTGGCCTGTGCGTGGTCTTCAGGCAGATGTGCCTGGAGCGAGTAACTGTGAGTCATGTTCTTGATTCCTTATGTTGGAGGCGTACCCGGACTACACGGGAAGCGGGCGGCGCCACAATATGTTGTTCTGCAGGGGGAAGACGGACCGCACCAACCGCGGGCGAAGCATCCTCATCCGCGTGGATGCCCGAAGGCAAGGATGCTTGGCCGGCAGCCCGTATTACGCGACCTGTGTCGCGGTAATACGGATCGGCATGATTGACTGTGAATGACACTAGCCCAAACGCAGCCGGGCTCCGATGATCTGCATCAGCATCAGGTATAGACACCGATATGCCAGGGCACGAATTCATCCTGCCCATAGCCATGCAGTTCGCTCTTGCTCTTCTTGCCGGAGGCGGTGTCGAGGATCATCTGGAAGAAGCGCTCACCAATTTCCTGCGGTGTAACATTCCCGTCGGCAATCTCGCCACAGTTGATGTCCATGTCTTCTTCCTGGCGTTGCCACAGCGCCGTGTTGGTCGCCAGCTTGAGCGAGGGGGCCGGTGCGCAGCCATAGGCCGAACCACGGCCGGTGGTGAAGCAGATCATGTTGGCGCCGCCGGCGACCTGGCCGGTGGCCGAGATGGGGTCATAGCCCGGGGTATCCATGAAGACAAAGCCGCGTGCGGTCACGGTCTCGGCATACTTGTAGACATCCACCAGGTTGGTGGTGCCGCCCTTGGCAACTGCGCCCAGCGATTTCTCCAGGATGGTGGTCAGGCCACCGGCCTTGTTGCCGGCCGAGGGATTGTTGTTCATCTCGGCATCGTTCTTGGCGCAATACTCCTCCCACCAGGCAATGCGCGCCAGCAGCTTCTCACCGACTTCCGGCGTCACCGCACGACGGGTCAGCAGGTGCTCGGCACCATAGATTTCCGGTGTCTCAGAAAGGATGGCAGTACCGCCATGCCGCACCAGCAAGTCCACCGCTGCACCCAGCGCCGGGTTGGCAGTGATGCCCGAATAGCCATCGGAACCGCCACATTGCAGGCCCAGCGTCAGATGTTTGGCCGATACCGGCTCGCGCTTGATGTCGTTGGCCTTGGGCAGCATCTTCTTGATCTTCTCGATCCCCAGCGCCACGGTCTTGGCGGTGCCACCTGTGCCCTGGATGGTGAAGGTATGGAAGTATTCGCCTTCCTTGAGGTTGTGGCTTTCCATGAGGCCGGAGATCTGGTTGGTCTCGCAGCCCAGACCGACCACCAGCACGGCGGCGAAGTTGGGATGGGTGGCATAGCCGGCCAGGGT
This sequence comes from Herbaspirillum sp. C9C3, assembly GCF_013359625.1. Lineage (NCBI taxonomy): Bacteria > Pseudomonadati > Pseudomonadota > Betaproteobacteria > Burkholderiales > Oxalobacteraceae > Herbaspirillum > Herbaspirillum sp. C9C3. The sequence continues at coordinate 22,815 of NZ_JABFMQ010000036.1, read as the reverse complement.
GCGGCGCAGGATCTGCAAGGGCTCGCCCTGCGAATCGAGCGCGCAGCCCTGGCCGTGGGTCAGCGCCACCACGCCATCGATGTTGGGATAGTCGGCCAGCACTTCAGGATGGATATCGCGCCGGAAGTAATCAGCGATGGCGCGGGCCGCCGTGGCCGAGCAGTTCACCGAGGTCAGCACGCCGATGTAGTTGCGTGTGGCCACGCGGCCATCCGGACGCACGATGCCCATGAAGGTAGCCGGCTGGGCGACGAAATCGACCGGTTTCACGTCCGCGCCGAAATGATGTTCACGCGAGAACTCGGCCATGGCCAGGTTGTGGGTGTGCACGTGCTGGCCGGGCGCGATGTCCTGGCTGGCCGTGCCGATGATCTGGCCATAGCGCTTGACCGGCTCGCCGCTGGCGATGGCGCGGGTGGCCATCTTGTGGCCGGCGGGAATGAGGCCCTGGACCTTGAGGCCACCTTCGTCTTGCAGTACGGTGCCGGAAATGAGCTGCTGGCGGGCAATGACGACATCATCGACCGGATTCAGGCGGATGACGGGAGAGTGTGCTTTCATGTTGATCTCGGTGAGAACGTGGATGCTGCAGGCTGGCCGCGCGGGCGGCGGGCGCATGCCGGGCCCGGTTGCAGGCGCAGCATGCCGGAAACGACAGTCTTACTTGGCGGCGAACTGGGCCAGATCAGGCATGGGGCTGCCCACCCATTGCTGGTAGATGCCGGGCAGCTTGCCATTCTTGAGGTTGGTGGTGATCCAGTCGTTGAGCCACTTCTCCAGTGCCGGCTCGCCCTTGCGCAGGCCGATGGCATAGGGGATGTCCTTGATGGCGAACTTGGTTTCCAGGTTCTTGGACGGGTTCTGCTTGGCAATGGCCGAGGCCAGCGAATTGGGCGTGCACAGTGCATCGACCTGGCCCGAGATGATGGCCGCCGTCACGGTGGCATCGTCATCGAAGCGCACGATGCTGGTACCCTTGGGCGCGATCGGGGTCAGCAGCGAATCCTGCATGTTGCCGCGTACCACGGCCACGCGCTTGCCGACCAGGTCATTGAGGCTCTTGATGTTCTCGCTCTTGGGGGCGGCCACCACGAACTGCGAGGCGCCATAGGGCTGGGTGAAGGCGACTACCTTCTGGCGTTCCGGCGTGATGGAGAAGGACGAGATCACCATGTCGGCCTTGCCGGTCATCAGGAAGGGAATGCGGTTGGGACCGGTCACCTGCACGATCTCCAGCTCCACGCCCATATCCTTGGCCAGCAGGCGCGCCGTTTCCACATCCGAGCCCTGCGGTTCCAGCTTGGCATTGGTCATGCCGAAGGGCGGCGCGCCGAGGTCGATGGCGATGAGTACCTTCTTGCGCGCCTTGATGTCGGCCAGCGCATCGGCGTGGGCAGCTTGGGCAAAGCAGGCCAGGCCCAGCACGATGGCGGCGGCCCTCTTGGTGAAGTTGAACAGTTTTTTCATTGATGTCTCCTGAGTGATTGTAGGGGTGCTGCTGAAAAAAAATCCATACAAGCTGAAAACGTGCTCGTCAAAGGTCGCTGGAGACGAATTTCTGCAATTCAGCCGTCTTCGGGTTGCTGAAGAGTTCGTCGGGCGGGCCGATCTCCCACACCTGGCCCTGGTGCATGAACACCAGCACATCGGCCAGCTTGCGGGCAAAGGCCATCTCGTGCGTGACCAGCACCATGGTCATGCCGCCGCGTGCCAGGTCTTCCATCACCTTGAGCACTTCGGCCGTCAGTTCCGGATCCAGCGCTGAGGTCACTTCGTCGAACAGCATCAGTTCCGGCGCCATGGCCAGCGAGCGGGCAATCGCCACGCGTTGTGCCTGGCCCCCGGAGAGCTGCTCGGGATAGGCTTCCTTCTTGTTTTCCAGCCCGACCAGTTGCAGCACCTTGTGGGCGATCGTCTTGGCTTGCTCGGTCGACATCTTCTTGATGGTGGTCAGCGCCAGCGTGATGTTGCGCTCCACCGTCAGGTGCGGGAACAGGTTGTAGCTCTGGAAGACGATGCCGACCTGCTTGCGCAACTCACGCAGGTTGAGCTTGTCCGGATGATGAATATCATGTCCGCATACATGGATGTCACCGCCGTCGACTTTCTCCAGACCGTTCAGGCAACGCAGCAGCGTGCTCTTGCCCGAGCCGCTCTTGCCGATGATGGCCACCATCTGGCCCTTCTGCACATCCAGCGACACGCCGTTCAACACCTTGTTGCTGCCGAAGCTCTTGTGCAGGTCCTTGATCTTAACGATGGCTGACATTCAGTTTCCTTTCAAAGTGCTTGGACAGCGCTGACAGCGGGAAGCACAGGCAAAAATAGATGAGGGCGACGCAGCCGAATACGGTGAACGGCTGGAAGGTCGAGTTGTTGATGATCTGGCCGGCGCGCGAGAGATCGACGAAGCCGATCACCGATGCCAGCGAGGTGTTCTTGACGATCTGCACCATGAAGCCCACGGTCGGCGGCGTGGCGATCTTGATCGCCTGCGGCAGGATCACCTTGGTGAGCTGCTCGAAGCGGTTGAAGCCCAGGCATTCCGAGGCTTCCCATTGGGTCTTGGGAACTGCCTGGATGCAGCCGCGCCAGATCTCGCCGAGGAAGGCGGCGCAGTAGATCGCAAAGGAAATTCCGGCGGCCACCAGCGGGGTCAGCTTCAGGCCGGCGATGGCCAGTCCGAAGTAGGCCACGAACAGGATCACCAGCAGCGGAATGCCTTGCACCACCTGGATGTAGGTACTGGCGATGCCGCGCAGAAGGGCATTGGGCGAGACCCGCCACAAGGCGATCACGAAACCGGCCACGCCACCGAAGAGGAAGGCGACCAGTGACAGCACCACGGTCCAGACGGCAGCTTGCAGCAGATATTCCACGTGCAGGAAACTGAATGCGTTCATCACGTCTCCTCAAAGATTGGTGCCAAGCTTGCGCTTGCGCACGAAGGCCATCTGGCTGATTGCCCAGAAGGCGCCCCGGAACAGGAAGGACAGCACCAGGTAGGCCACCGCGATGACTGCATACACCTCGAAGCTGCGGAAGGTCTCCGACTGCACCAGGTTGGCGGTGGCGGTCAGCTCTTCTGCCGAAATCTGCGAGGTGATGCTGGAGGCCAGCATCAGCAGGATGAACTGGCTGGTCAGCGAGGGATAGACGCGCTCCACCGCCGGCAGCAGCACCACGTGCCAGTAGACGTGAAAGCGCGACATGCCCAGGCATTCGGCCGCCTCGATCTGGCCCGGATGGATGGAGTTGATGCCGGCGCGCATGATCTCGGTGGTATAGGCACCCACGTTGACGGTGAGCGCAATGACTGCGGCAGTCTCGGCGGTCAGCTTCCAGCCGATGCTGGCCAGGCCGAAGAACACCAGGAACACCTGCACCAGCAGCGGCGTGTTGCGGATGATCTCGACATACGCCTGCACCAGGCCGCGCACCAGCGCCAGTCGGCTCTTGCCGGCAATCGCGCAGAGCGTGCCGACCACGAAGCCCGATACGATGGACAAGGCCGAGAGCTGTATCGTCAGCCAGGCGCCCATCAGCAGGCGGTCCCAGTTGGCGAAGACGCTCATGAAATCGAAGGTGTAGTTCATCGACGCTCCGTCCTTACGGCGTGGGGGCGAGGCGGGTATAGCTGCATGAGGGTGGTCTCCTTGGTTGAATTTCCTGGGGGCGGCCTCTTGTTGTATGACCGCGAGGTCGGGGCCTTGGCATGATTGCCGGTATGTCATGCGCCTGGAGCCGGGCGGTGTGGCTGCAACGACGGTGCAACTGCAGCGCAGCTAGAGCTGCCTGACACCGCCCGGTTGAAACATCGACTTCACGTACTCAATGCCATTGACCAGCGGTGCGCCGAAGTCGGGAATGCTGATTTCGATGCTGTCGCCGTCCTCGGTACGCACGCTGTAGGCGAAGGACAGGTTGGCCGCGCCCATGAAGTGCACGTGCACGTCCCCCGCGTGCAGCAGGTGGGCGTATTTGAAATAGTGATATTCGAGATTCTCGATGGCATGGCACATGTTGTCCGGGCCGGTCAGGAATTCCTGTTCCCAGATCACGCGGCCACGGCGCCGGATGCGTGTCATGCCGATCAGATGTGCAGGAGGCAGGCCCACCAGCAGCTCCGGCCCGAAGGCGCAGTGGCGCAGCTTGGAGTGCCCCTGGTAGAGGTAGTTGCGGCGTTCCATCACGTGATCCGAGAACTCGTTGCCGATGGCAAAGCCGAGGCGGCGTGGACAACCCGCGTCATCGATCAGGTACAGACCGACGATCTCCGGTTCCTCGCCGCCATCCAGCGCGAAGTCGGGACGCGGCAGCGGCTGGCCGGGCGCGACGATGCAATTGCCGTCACCCTTGTAAAACCATTCCGGCTGCACGCCCACCGTACCCGGGGCGGGACGGCCCCCGGCAATGCCCCATTCGATCATCAGCTGCGTATCGGTCTTGTCGAGTTCATCGCCTTCCAGCCGGCGGTGCATCTTGTCGCGCGTGGTGGCGCTGCCCAGGTGCGTGGTGCCGGCGCCGGAGACGCGACAATGTGCAGGATCGGGATGATCCAGCGGTGCCAGGATGCGGCCCTCGTCCAGGATCGCTGCGTAGTCCTCGGACCGGTCGGTATTGAGCAGTTGGGCCAGGCGTTCCAGCCCGGTGTTGCGTTCGATGGCCAGCAGGCCCAGTTCGCGCATGGTGGTGACCTCGCCCAGCGCCTGGATGGCGGGACCATTGACGATGCCGACATGACGTTGGCCATGCAGATTGCGATATTGAATCAGCCTCACCGGGTCTCCTTGTACTGTCTTCATCCACAGGTCGCCGATCAGGGGCGGTCAGAGCCAGGAGGCGCGCAGTGCAGAACAGGGGCCGCGATTGGCAAGCGGCAGGACACTGCCGTCAGGCCAAGCCACCTGTGGATCAATCTGCCCGTCGTCTCCTGAGCTTTTTTCACGCATCGCCGTGGGCAGGAGGCAGATGCGCTAGCATTGTGGTTTTTCCGGGACGACTATAAGAGGCTGGCAAGAGGATGTCTAATGAGCTTAATTCATCGGGTGATAACCGACTGGAAGAGGACGGCCCTGCGGGCGTCGCGGGCGATGCACTGCCTTCGGTCGGCTCCATCGTCAGCCGCCTGCGCTTCCGCCAGGTCGCATTGCTGACGGCGCTCGACGAGCAGGGCTCGCTGCACAAGGCGGCCGAGGTCATGCACATGACCCAGCCGGCCGCTACCAAGGCCCTGCATGAAATGGAGGATGCGCTGGGCGTGACCTTGTTCGACCGCTCCCCGCGCGGCATCGAGGCCACCGAGCTTGGGCGTTGCGTGATCCGCTATGCGCGCCTGATCCAGAGCGACGTGGCCAACCTGCGCGAGGAATTGCAGAACATGATCAGCGGCCGCGGCGGGCGCCTGTCCATCGGTACCATCATGGGCGCGGCCCCTTTTGTCACGCGCGCGCTGTCACGCCTGCGCGAGATCCAGCCGGATGTCTCCATCGAGATCAGCGAAGATACCAGCGCGCGTCAGCTGCTGCTGCTGGATCAGGGGCGTATTGACCTGATGATCGGGCGCTCTTCGGTCAGCTCGCAGCCCAATCTGTATCACTACGAAATGCTGCGCGGCGAGCCCATGTGCATCGTCAGCGGTATCGACCATCCGCTGGCCACGGCGCAGAAGGTGCGCCTGCAGGAGCTGGCCGGGGCTTCCTGGATTCTGTATTCCAGCAACATGCCGATGCGCATCTGGATCGAGCATGAATTCAAGCTGGAGGGACTCAAGGTGCCCGGCAACGTGATCGAGACGGCCTCGCCCTTCGTCACCATCACCCTGCTGGCGCAATCGAACATGGTGGCGGTGATGCCGCTGGACATCGCCCACTTCTTCGCTGCGCGCCAGATGCTGGGCATCCTGCCGGTGAACCTGAAGACGCGCATCGAGCATTACGGCATCGTTACGCGCAAGAACAGCACGCTATCGTCGCTGGCCAAGATGTTCATCCAGATCCTGCGGCAGCAAAACTGAGTAGGCTGTCGTGCTGCATTGCTGATGTTTTTTTACTTGCCAGGGGTTTTCCCGATATCGTCTCGCGTGATTTTCCTGTTAGTGTTCGTCTGCGGTCGGGGTGGCCGCAGACTTTCTCTCAGATTCCGATTTCTCCGGTTGGCCTTCATGAATTTGCGTCTCACGCGCGTGCGCACGCGCCTTGCTGCTCTCGGTCCTGTGTCCTTTCCAGTCTCGTTCACGCACACCATGCTGGTCCCGCTCTGCGTGACCGGTGCCATCCTGCTGGCCGGTTGTGCCGCTCAGAAGCCGCAACCGCCCAACGACGTCGCCAGGCAGGCCCGGCTGGATCAGGCCCTGGCGCTGTTCTCGGCCAACCCGCCCGAAGGCCTGCCGGCTGGCTGGGAGCCCCTGGTCTTTACCCGCAAGAAGATTCCGACCCAATACGGCCTGGTACAGGACAATGGCCGCAGCGTGCTGCATGCCGTTGCTGACCGCGCTTCTTCCGGACTGCGTCATCCGGTCGACATCGACATCAACAAGAAACCCTGGTTGATCTGGAGCTGGAAGGCGGCCGGTCTGATTCCCGGCGCCGACCTCGCGCACCGGGAAACCGATGACTCTCCCGTACGCGTCGTGCTGGCCTTCGATGGCGACCACGACAAGCTTTCGCTGATGGATACCATCCTCTTCGATACGGCCAAGTTGCTTACCGGCCATGATTTACCCTATGCCACGCTGATGTACGTATGGGATCCCAAGGCGCCCGTGGGCACGGTCATCGCCAACGGCCGCACTGGCCGCATCCAGATGCTGGTGGCCGAAAGCGGTGCGCAACATGTGGGGCAGTGGCGCAATTACCAACGCAACGTGGCCGAGGACTATGAGCGCGCCTTCGGTGAAAAGCCCGGCCGCCTGATCGGTGTGGGGGTGCTCACCGATACCGACAACACCGTCCAGAAGATGCAAGCCTGGTATGGCGACATCCGCCTCATGCGCCAGGCCGAGCCCGTGCAGGCTCCCTGAAGAAATCGGACTGCAGGTTCAGACCCCGCGCCACCAGGCTGCGACGTGGCCCCAGAAACCCTTGGGACCGGTGTCGAAGAGCCAGGGTTTTTCGCGCTTGAGCTTGTCCATCATGTCCTGTTCGGCCTTTTCCGAGACGTTGCCGTAGGCGCGCCCGAGTTTGAGCAGGGTACGCATGGCCCCCAGCTTTTCGCGCGCCACCATGCCGGAGGCATGTTCGATGGCAATGTGGGTCTCGCGCAGTTCCTGCACCATCGCATGGGCAAGTTGCGAGGCAGGCGTCTTCAGGCGCTCCTGCACGACGGCGATATTGGTGGCTGAGGCCTTGATTTGCGCGGCCAGCACGTCGATCTGGGTTTCATCTCCCTTGGCCTGCTTGATGATGGCGCTGGCCCAGGCCCGCGAGGCATTGACCAGTTCTTCGGTGCCCCAGTCATGGCGCACCGCGATCCAGAAACCGTAGTTGGCGGCCTGCTCGATGAGGATCTGCACCACGTCAGGGAATTCCTTGTCCATCGCTCGTCGCGCCCACGCATACTGGCCCGAGAGCATCAGGTGCTGTACCGCTTCTTCGGTGAGGAAATTGGTGTTCTCGGAGAGCTTGGCCAGCAGGTAGCTGTCGAAGGAGGGTTTGACGAAGCCCGAGTCGATCTTGGTCGAGAGCCGCACGAAGTTGTGATAGTCCCGCTCCAGCGAGTCGTAGATCTCGTCCTTGAGGATGAGTTTGATCTGTTTCATGCGGCTTCCCCTCGGACCCGGTCCGACGTTGTGGTTCCGGCCGCCGCGACTGGCGGCGTACCGGGCTGGTTGTGATGACGCAATGTCAATGATGATGCTGTCAGGAAACTTGTTATCGGCAGTTCGCCCCGGAAACTTTACCTGTTCGCCCCGGGGCTGAATGTTAGGGCCTGTTCACATTAAATCTCGCAGATTTAATGTGAACAGGCCCTAGTAACTGCGTAATCCGTAGCGCTGCCGGGTTTCCCAGTCTGGCAGCAATTGATCGCGGTAGAGCGCCCAGGTCGGATCGGCCAGGATCGCGGTGCTGGTCTTGCAGCCCTGGCACAGTTGGGCGTGCACGCCAGCGACAACGGGCTCCAGGCCATTGGGATCGGTCACGTAGAACCAGGATTGCTGCAATCCCTGGCTGAACGCCGTACCCACGTAAAGGCTGCGGGTCTTCTTGGCGATGGCGGCAGCCAGCTGGTCGGACAGGGCTTCCAGCCGATCCTGCTCGGGCAGCGCCGGCAAGCCGTCGGGCGTGGCGGGAACGTAACTCACCCGGGTCACCACCACGTACGGAAAACCGGACAACGGGAAGCTGCGCCGCAAGCTCATGTCCAGTTTGACCAGGCTCAGACTCTCCCCGCGCTGGGACTGGTAACTCCACCACTCAGGCTCGGTATCCTGCGCCAGGCCGGAGCGCGCCAGCAGGAGCAGCAAGGCCAGCAAGAGGGCGCGGGTCATGGTCGTCGGGCCGGTTCAACTTGCCAGCAAGGCCAGCAACGCCAGCAAGGCGGGCAGGCCCTGGATGTAAAGAATGCTGCGCTTGGCGGTGAGGCCGCCATAGATGCCGGCCACCAGCACGCAGCTCACGAAGAATACCTGCACGGCATGATCGCCCGTGGCCAGGCTCCAGAACAGCCCGGCGGCCAGGAAACCGTTATAGAGGCCCTGGTTGGCGGCCAGTACGCGAGTGGCTTCGGCGGCCTGGCGCGACTGGCGGAACGTCTTCAGGCCCAGCGGTTTGGTCCACAGGAACATTTCCAGAATCAGGATCCAGACATGTTCCAGAGCGACCAGCAGAACCAGAATGGTGGCGAGCGTGTGCAAGGTTTCTCCCTGTTGTCGTTATACGTTCTTGCAGCGCCGTCGCTGCGTACAGAGTTCTCCGGGCGGCGGGCTTTGGCGATCATGCCTGAAATGGGCCCGCTCGCCAATGCCCTGCGCGGCGCTGCCGCGCTTACTTCGCCTGCAGGAATTTCTCGGCCAGTCGCACCCAGTAGGTGGCGCCGATGGGCAACAGGTCGTCGTTGAAATCGTAGCTGGGGTTGTGCAGGTTGCACGGACCCAGTCCATGGCCCTGATCGCGATGGCCGCCATCGCCGTTGCCCAAAAAGACGTAGCAGCCCGGCTTGTGCTGCAACATGAAGGCGAAATCCTCGGCACCCATGGTCGGCTCGGTCTGCGCATCCACGTGCTCGGCGCCGAACTGTTCGGTCAGTACCTCGACGGCGAAGGCGGTTTCCTTGGGATGGTTGATCAGCGGCGGATAGTTGCGGTTGAAGCGGAACTCGACCGTGGCATCGAAGGCGGCGGCTGTGTGCTCGGCGATTTCCTGCATGCGGCGCTCGATCAGGTCCAGCACCGGCAGGCTGAAGGTACGCACGGTGCCGACCATCATGGCCTCATCCGGAATGACGTTGGTGGCGCTGCCGGTATGGATCTGGGTGATCGATACCACGGCGGGATCGTTCGGATTGACGTTGCGTGCCACGATGCTCTGCCAGGCCTGGGCGATGTGAACCGCCGTCATCACCGGATCGACCGCCTTGTGCGGTTGAGCCGCGTGCGATCCCTTGCCCCGGACGGTGACATGGAATTCGTTGCTGGAAGCCATCTGCGCACCGGGCGTCACACCGAAATGCCCGACCGGGATACCCGGCCAGTTGTGCATGCCGAAGACGGCATCCATCGGGTACTTTTCAAACAGGCCATCCTGGATCATGCGCTCGGCGCCGCGTCCGCCTTCTTCAGCCGGCTGGAAGATCACGTAGACGGTGCCATCGAAATTGCGGTGCTGCGCCAGGTAACGGGCAGCGCCCAGCAGCATGGCGGTATGCCCGTCATGCCCGCAGGCGTGCATCTTGCCGGGATGGCGCGAGGCATGGTCGAAGGTATTGATTTCGGCCATGGGCAACGCATCCATGTCGGCCCGCAGGCCGATGGCGCGCGGGCTGTCGCCCGCCTTGATGATGCCGACCACGCCCGTGACACCGAGCCCGCGTACGACTGGAATCCCCCACTCGGTCAGCTTTTGCGCCACCACGTCGGCGGTGCGCACTTCTTCGTAGCACAGCTCGGGATGGGCGTGGATGTCGCGGCGGATCTTCTGCAGTTCGGCGTGGAACTGGACGATGGGGTCGATGAGTTTCATGGGAGTCTGGTGCAATGGCGTTGGTAACAAGTGTGCCTATCTTACCGCGCCTTGGCGGCGCAAGAGCGCCTGTGCAATTTCGTTCAATACAGCGGCCGCGAGCCTGCCTGGCATGCACATTTTTATCAGAGGTGCCAGAAGTGCGGTGAAGGAGACATGGCAGCACTACGGAAAATTCGTGACGTGCCATTTTAAGATAAAGTAGCTTCTTGCCTCGCGTGCGCCGAGGGCTTCCGTTTTTTCTTTCCCCGCTTTCTTTTCTGCCATGACCACCACCATCGTCCGTGCCGCTTGTCCCCATGATTGCCCCGATACCTGCGCCCTGCTGGTGACCGTCAAGGATGGCGTGGCCACCGAAGTGCGCGGCGACCCCGATCATCCGCCGACCGCCGGCGTGCTCTGCACCAAGGTCTCGCGCTATGTCGAGCGCACCTATCACAAGGACCGCCTGCTGCATCCCATGCGCCGCGTCGGCAAGAAGGGCGAGGGCAGGTTCGAGCGCATCAGCTGGGAGGAGGCCATCGCCACCATCGCGCAACGCCTGGGCGAGATTGCCCTGCGCGATCCGCAAGCCATCCTGCCCTACAGCTATGCCGGGACCATGGGCCAAGTGCAGGGCGAATCGATGGCCGGCCGTTTCTTCAACCGTCTCGGTGCCTCGCAACTGGACCGCACCATCTGCGCCTCGGCCGGTGGCGCAGGCTATCGCTACACCATCGGCGCGCGCATCGGTGCCGACCTGGAGCAGGTCGATCACGCCAAGCTCATCATCATCTGGGGCGGCAATCCGATTGCCTCCAACCTGCATTTCTGGACCCGTGTGCAAGCGGCCAAGCGCAACGGTGCACGCCTGATCGCCATTGATCCATATCGCTCGCTGACCGCGGAGAAATGCCACCAGCACATCGCGCTCTTGCCCGGCACCGATGCCGCGCTGGCGCTGGGCCTGATGCACGTGCTGATCGCAGAAGACTTGCTGGACCACGATTACATCGCACGCTATACGCTGGGCTTCGACCAGCTCAAGGAGCGCGTGGCTGAATGGACTCCGGCCCGTACCGCTGAAGTGTGCGGCATCAGTGCGGACGAAGTGCAGAACCTGGCCCGCGAATACGGCCGCGTCGCGCCGGCCGGGGAGGGCGCCTTCATCCGCGCCAATTACGGCCTGCAGCGCGTACGCGGCGGTGGCATGGCCGCGCGCAATGTGGCCTGCCTGCCGGCGCTGGTCGGTGCATGGCGTCATGCTTCGGGAGGCATCCAGTTGTCGGTGTCGGACAGCTTCCCCAAGGATGCCGCCGCCCTGAGCCGGCCCGACCTGGCCGCGCGTCATGGCAAGCCCAGCCGCGTCATCAACATGAGCACCATCGGCGATGACTTGTTGAAGCCGGCTTCGCCCGACTTCGGTCCCCAGGTGGAGGCGGTGATCGTCTACAACTCCAACCCGGTGGCGGTGGCCCCGGAGTCGGGCAAGGTGGCGCAGGGCTTTGCGCGTGAGGATCTGTTCACGGTGGTGCTGGAACATTTCCAGACCGATACCGCCGACTATGCCGATATCCTCCTGCCCGCGACTACGCAGCTGGAGCACATCGATGTGCATGCCTCGTATGGCCACGTCTACATGATGGCCAACAATGCCGCCATCGCCCCGCTGGGCGAGGCCAAACCGAATACCGAGATCTTCCGCCTGCTGGCCGCAGCGATGGGCTTTGCAGAGGACTGCTTCAAGGACAGCGACGATCAGTTGGCCGCCGTGGCCTTCAAGCGCGACGACCCGCGCAGCGTCGGCTACGACTGGGAACAGTTGAAGCAGAAGGGCTGGCAGCGCCTGTCGGTGCCGGTGGCGCCCTTTGCCGAAGGCGGGTTTGCCACGCCCTCGGGCAAGTGCGAGTTCTATTCCGAGCAGATGAAGGCCGCAGGTCTCGATCCGTTGCCGACCTATATCGCGCCCTACGAATCGGTGGCCAGCAATCCGCAGCTGGGCGCGAAATACCCGCTGGCGATGATCTCGCCGCCGGCACGCAATTTCCTCAATTCCTCCTTCGTCAACGTGCAGAGCCTGCGTGATACGGAAGGTGAGCCGCACCTCGACATGCACCCGCAGGATGCCGCCGCACGCGGCATCGCCCAGGGTGAGACGGTCCGCATCTTCAATGACCGCGGCAGCATGCAGGCACGCGTGCGTGTGACCGACAAGGCGCGCATGGGACTGGTGGTGGGCCTGTCGATCTGGTGGAAGAAATTTGCCGCCGATGGCAAGAACGCCAACGAAGTCACCAGCCAGCGCCTGACCGACATGGGCAATGCGCCGACTTTCTACGACGTACTGGTGCAGGTGGAGAAACTGCAGCAGCCGGTGGCGGCCTGAGGTTTTCCGTGCTGCGCCGCCGTGTGCGATGGGGCGCCATCGTTGCCGCGCTGGCGGCGCTGTGGGCGCTCACGGGATGCTCAAGCGTCTCGTATTACGCCCAGGCCGCACATGGCCAGTTTTCGCTGCTGGCCCAGGCCAAGCCGCTGCAGGACTGGATTGATGATCCCGCTACCTCGTCTGCGCTCAAGGCCAAGTTGCAGACCGTGCGCGAGATCCGCCGCTACGCCGTCACCGAACTGGATCTGCCCGACAATGGCAGCTATCGCAGCTATGCCCAGCTGGACCGGCCCTTCGTGCTGTGGAACGTGGTGGCCGCACCCGAACTTTCGCTCCAGCCCAAGCAATGGTGCTTCCCGATTGCGGGCTGCGTGGACTATCGCGGCTACTATCATCTCAAGGATGCCCAGGCCTATGCCGAGACGCTCAAGGCCGAGGGCTACGACGTCCAGGTGGCGGGCGTGCCGGCATATTCCACGCTGGGCTGGTTCGATGATCCGGTGATCTCGACCTTCATCCAGTATCCCGATGGCGAACTGGCGCGGCTGATCTTCCATGAGCTGGCGCACCAGACGGTGTATGCGCCTGGTGATACTTCCTTCAATGAAGGCTTTGCGGTGGCCGTGGAAGAGCTGGGCGTGGAGCGCTGGCTGGCGGCGCGCCACGATCCGGAGATGGTCGAGGCCTACCACCGCTTTGCCGCCCGCAAGCGCGAATTCCTGGCCCTGCTGGACAAGTATCGCGCCCGGTTGAAGGAAAACTACGACAGCCACGCCAGTGACGCCCAAAAACGCCAGTGCAAGGCCGCCATCTTCGCCGCCCTGCGTGCCGAATACGCGCAGATCAAGGCCAGCCGCTGGCACGGCTATGCCGGTTACGACCGCTGGTTTGCCATGCCCTTGTCCAATGCGCATCTGGCGCTGGTGGGGGCGTATCACGATCTGGTGCCGGCGTTCCGTCAATTGTTTGCGCGTAGCAGTGGCTTCCCTGATTTCTATGACAAGGTGCGCACGCTGTCGCGCATGGCCAAGGCGGCACGTCATGCCGCCCTCGGTGATGCGCCCTTGAGCAGGGGCAAGGCCGATGCAGAAATATTTCCACCCTGCACCAATGGCCGGCCCAAGGACGGTAGGCCGGCGTATCATGCCGGATAAATTTGGGCAGTCGCTGGCTTGCCGTTGAACGTAACAGGCCGGGACTGACCGTGATATCGCTGCCGTTGGCAGCCATTTTGCAAAAAATCTCAAATTTGGGGCGCAAAATGCTTGCCCCGCCGTCGAATGCTGGATAGCATCTGCGTTAAATAAAAAAACACTCGTGCTTTTTTTGCTGTGCGCGCCAACGCGGTGGCCTTGCTTCACTGCGCAGCCCCAGCGCACGTTATGACCGGAGACAGAGGACACACTATGGAAAGATTCTGGCTTGCATCGTATCCCGCAGGCGTTCCCGCTGATATCGATCCCAGCGCTTATGGTTCGCTGGTGCAGATGATCGAAGAGGCTTTCGCCAAGCATGCCGATCGGAACGCTTACGTCTGCATGGGCAAGTATCTCCGCTATGGCGAACTCGATGCCATGTCGCGTGCCATGGGCGCGTGGCTGCAAGGCCTGGGCCTGCAGAAGGGGGCTCGCGTGGCGATCATGATGCCCAACGTGCTGCAATACCCGATCGCCATTGCCGCCATCCTGCGTGCCGGCTACACGGTGGTCAACGTCAATCCGCTCTACACTGCCCGCGAGCTGGAACACCAGCTGAAGGATTCCGGTGCCGAAGCCATCTTCGTGCTGGAGAACTTTGCCTGCACGTTGCAGAAGGTGGTAGCCCATACCCAGGTCAAGCACATCGTGGTGGCCAGCATGGGCGAGCTGCTCGGCACGCTCAAGGGGGCCATCGTCAACCTGGTGGTGCGGCACGTCAAGAAGATGGTGCCGGCCTGGTCGCTGCCCAATGCCGTCTCCTTCAGCCGCGCGCTGTCGCAAGGTGAGGGCAAGACCTTGCAGAAGGTATCGCTCACGCCCGATGATGTCGCCTTCCTGCAATACACTGGCGGTACCACGGGCGTGGCCAAGGGGGCGGTGCTGACCCATCGCAACCTGATCGCCAACGTACTGCAAGCCGAAGAATGGCTGACCCCGGCGCTGAAGTCCGGCAAGCCCATCAACCAGCTGGTGTTCGTCTGCGCACTGCCGCTGTATCACATCTTTGCGCTCACCGTCTGCAACCTGCTGGGCACGCGTGAAGGTGCGCTGAACCTGCTGATCCCGAATCCGCGCGATATTCCGGGGTTCGTCAAGGAGCTGGCCAAGTACAAGGTCAACACCTTCCCGGCGGTCAATACGCTCTACAACGCGCTGCTCAACAATGCCGACTTTGCCAAGCTGGATTTCTCCGGCTATCGCTGCTGCGTGGGTGGCGGCATGGCGGTGCAGAAGAGTGTGGCCGACAAGTGGAAGAAGCTGACCGGCTGCCCCATCATCGAAGGTTACGGTTTGTCCGAAACTTCGCCCATTGCCAGCGCGAACCCCTGCACCATTGATGAATACACCGGGACCATCGGCCTGCCGCTGCCGTCCACCGAAATCGCCATCCTCGATGATGATGGCCATCCGGTGCCGCTGGGCCAGCCGGGCGAGATCGCCATTCGTGGTCCGCAGGTGATGCCGGGTTACTGGCAGCGTCCTGACGAGACGGCCAAGGTCATGACACCGGACGGCTTCTTCAAGACCGGTGACATCGGTGTGATGGACGCGCGCGGCTACACCAGGATCGTGGACCGCAAGAAGGACATGATCCTGGTCTCCGGCTTCAACGTCTATCCGAATGAAATCGAAGGCGTGGTGGCGCAGCATCCCGGTGTGCTGGAATGCGCCTGCGTTGGTGTGCCCGATGAGCATACCGGCGAAGCGGTCAAGCTCTTCGTGGTGCGCAAGGACAAGTCGCTGACCAGCGAGCAGTTGATGGCGTACTGCAAGGAACAGTTCACCGGCTACAAGAAGCCGAAGTACATCGAGTTCCGTGATGAGCTGCCCAAGACCAACGTGGGCAAGATCCTGCGCCGCGAGTTGCGGGATGATCCTGCGAAGGCGGCGCAGAAGCAGGCGGCGTGATGCAAGTGCTGCCGTAATCTGATTCGCTAAAGTTCGTCAGTCAGTTTTCTACATCAAGGCCTGAGTTCGGTATTGCACCGGACTCAGGCCTTTTCAGTTCGGGCTCACAGGACATGGCTGCTGGTGAGTCGTCATTTTCCTGTGCAGATCGGATTCTCTGGAGAGGCAGGCCGGCTCCCCGCCTGAAGGTGCATCGCACCTTTGGGTAAATATTCATGCAGTCACCCGCCGTCGTCATTCAGAAGTTGCACGTTTCCATCGGGAAATATTAAAATGCGCGCCGGTGTTACATCAGGGAGGGAAACTTGATGAACACAGGAATCCTGCATGCGCAAAACCCTCCAGGGTCTGGAACAGCTGCTTTCAGACTATCAGCACGCCCGCATTCTGCGGCTCACTTTCCCACACAACGACGCTCCCCTTTCTGAACTGCTCGTCAACAAGCTCGACGCCAGCGAAGGTCTGTCACGCGACTTCGAATTCACCGTCGAGCTGTTGGCCGACAATGCCACGCTCGAACTCAAGGACCTCCAAGGCAAACTGCTTTGCGTGGAGCTTGTCCGCCAAGACGGCAGCCTGCGCTACTTTACCGGTTACGTCTTCAGCTTCCGGTTCGTCAGGACTGATGGCGATATCGCATTCTACGAAGCCAGGCTAGGCCCCTGGCTGAAGTATCTTTCCTTGCGCACGAACTGCATGCTGTTCCATGGTGTGGGTTTGTACGAGCAGACGCGGCGCATCTTCGAGCATTACAGCGCCTTGCCCGATTGGGAGTTCCGCCATCACGGGGAAGACCTGCCCGTGACCGAGGCGTGCCAGTTCAACGAGTCCGACCACAATTACCTGAGCAGGCGCTGGGAGGCCGCAGGCTGGCACTATGCCTATGAACATACGGCCAACGGTCACAAGCTGGTACTGGGCGACGACTCCACCCTGGCTGAGGCCATCGATGGCGTAGAGATCGCCTTCCAGCGTCATGCCGGTTCGCAGGAAGAAGACGGTATCCATGAATGGTCAGCTGAGCGGCACATCATGCCTGCAAGCGTGACCCTGACTTCCTACGATTTCAAATCCCCCTGGCCAAAAACCGTCGAGGTCCCGACACGCAACAATCAAGGTCTGGTCCTGCGCAAGGAGGCCTACGAATACGCCGGTGCCTATGGATTCAAGGATCGCCAGGACGGCGACCTTCTCGCCACGCAACGCATGGAAGAATTCGAACAAGCGGGCAAGTTCTTCGAGGCCGCAGGCAACAACCGCAACGTGGTACCTGGCCGCTGGTTCCGTCTCACCGGCCACTTCGACGGCGGCAGCAAGGAAGAGTGCGAATTCCTCATCATCGACACGCACCACAGTGCCACCAACAACTACCACGTCAACAACGGCATTGCGCCGCACTACGAGAACCGCTTCACCTGTATCCGCAAGCTCATTCCCTGGCGTCCCGGCCGCGGCTTCAACAGCGTCGAACCAAAAATCTATGGCCTGCAAACGGCCACTATCGTGGGCCCCAAGGGCGAAGAAATCTACACGGATGAGTATGGCCGGGTCAAAGTCCAATTTCATTGGGACCGCGACGGCGAGTTCGATGAAGGGAGTTCGGCCTGGCTGCGGGTGGCCACTGCCTGGGCAGGTTCGAACTTCGGCGCGACCTTCATTCCCCGCATCGGTTGTGAAGTCATCGTGCAATTCCTGGACGGTAATCCGGATCGCGGACTCATCACCGGCATGGTGCCCAATGCCGCCAATATGCCCGCCTGGGAGCTGCCGGCGAACAAGACCCAGAGCGGCATCCTGACGCGGTCAACGCCCAAGGGCGGCTACGACCATGCCAATGCGCTGCGCTTCGAAGACAGGAAGGGCCAGGAGCAGTTATGGCTGCACGCCGAGCGCGACCAGCTGACCGAGGTCGAGCACGACGAAGACAAATGGGTCGGCCACGATCGCCGCAAGACCGTCGATCGCGACGAGACCACTCACATCGGGCATGACCGCACCGAGACCGTCGACAACAACGAGACCATCACGGTCCACAACAACCGTACCGAGACGGTCGACAACAACGAAACCATCAGCATCGGCAGCAACCGTACCAAGACCATCGGCAAGAACCGCAAGGACCAGATCGGCAAGAACTGGTCGACTCATGTTGCGCGGATGAAGACCGAAACCATCGGCATGGCCTACATGCAGAACGTCGGCATGGGCCGCATGGAAAACGTCGGCCTGGCCTACAACCTCAACGTGGGCACTGTCATGGCGACGGTCGTTGGCATCAACCAGATCACCAAGGTCGGCAACACCCTGTCGATCACGGCGGGTGAGGAGCTTTCCATTTCGGTGGGCAAGGCCAGTCTGCGCATGACTGCCGACGGCAAGATCTCCATCAACGGTGCCGAGATCGGCATCGAGGCCAGCGGGCCGATGCAGTTGTCCGGCAAAGACGTCGATATCAACTAACCGGGCACTGATCATGGAATTTCGCAACCTCACGCCTTATCCGGCGATGGCGTTCGACGCGCTCGACCAGCATGACCAGCGCTTTCACGTCGTCGTCATGCGACTCACCTTTGAGTTGCAGCCCGACGGCCAGCTCTTGTTCGCACCCGAGCAAACGCCGCTGGTCACCTCCGACGAGTACTACGGCGAACTGAACTGCTCCAGCGTCAGGCAGGAATCGGATCTGGCGCCGTACAAGCCGCATACCGACGTCATCGTCATTGCCGACGCGCACGCGCCGCAGGGACGCGCGGCCCGCCAGTTCGAGGTCGCCATCAAGATCAACGGCGCACCGGTCGAGCCCGAGTTGCCGCCTGAACCTCATGGCTTGAATCCCTTGCAGCATGCTTCGCCCGAGCGCGTGGCGCAGTGGCGGCAAGAGTGCGTGCGCCTGACGGAGCAGGCCAGGCAAGGCCCGCTCATTTTCTCCAAGACGCTGCTTGTCACGGGTCCACGCGAATGGCGCAGGCGTTCTGCCTTGCTCCGGGCGCTGACGCTGTTCGCGCTTCCCGCATGGAAGCTGAGCACACCGCAAGCCATCACGACGCTGCCACTACGTTACGAATACGCCTACGGAGGCGAGAACAAGATTCTTGAAACCGACCCGGCGGCCACACGTGTGAACAAAAAGCATCGACTTCCAGAGCGCAAGCCGTTGCCTGAATCTGCCACTGACGGCGATATGCAGCAAGCCATCGCCCATGCGGTGCATGAACACAATCCGATAGGCCTTGGCTTTGCGGAGGAATGGTATCTCCGTGCGACAAAAGCAACCCGGGTACCCGCGCCGCAAATTCAAGCGCGCAATGAGCCCCCGTTACGCTTTGGTGAAGCGTGCATGCCAGTGGGCTTGGGCATTGTCGGACGCGCCTGGCAGCCCCGCCTGCGCCTCGCGGGCACTTACGACCAGCAGTGGCTGGAGGGGCGGCATCCCGGGTTGCCCGCTGATTTTGATTTTGCGTATTGGAACGCTGCCCCTGCGGACCAGCAAGTCATTCCTCATCTGGATGGCGATGAAACCATCACGCTGTCCAACCTCTGTCCTGCGGGTGCCGCAACAGCACAGGACGCTGCAGGCAACACGCTGCTGTCGTTCGCGCTGCCGGGGCATTTGCCGTTTGTGCTGGTCCGCTTTGAAGATGGCCGCATAGCCGAACTCGCCGCCAAGCTCGATACGGTGATCGTCGATGTAGCCCCCACTCCCAACTCCCCCGACAAGAAACCCTCCGTCGTTTGCGTCTGGCGCGCGACGGTCGCCTTCTCGCCAGACGTCCGGGTGCTTGAAGCACGGGTGCTGTCACGCGCCGAGGCCGACGCCTTGCGTGAACCTGCCCGAGACCCCGAATCCCCGACCTCGGCTAGCCAGCCGAACCAGCCCCTGCCAACCAACGCTTGAGAGAACTCCATGCCCACAGCTGCCCGCAAGAACGGCATCTTCAAGGCCGTCAGTCTCGTGCCCGACGTCTGCAAGACGCCGATGGGGCCGAACATGGTGCCGGTGCCGTATCCCGTCATTGCCGACTTGAGCGATAGCGTACAGGTGGCCAAATCGGTCCGCTTCAATGGCGATCCGGTTTTTCTGTTCGGTGACAGCCTTGTCACCCGCGTGACCGGCAACGAAGCCGGAACGGGCGGTGGCATGAGATCCGGCGTCAACAAGGGAAAGGTCCGCCCTGCAAAGAGCTCCGCCAGCGTGCGCGTGGAGAAGAAGTTCGTCGTGCGCCACGGCGACGAGTGTGACATGAATCTGGCGAGTTGAGCATGATGCGAAGGCTTCGTTCTTTTCTCGTCCTGATGGATGCAGCGCGTATCTGCGAAGTGGCTTGCCACCTTGCTGACCGGATGCGGGGTGCGCTGCCATGACGACCAAGGGAGTCATCCTCGAACAGGCGGACAGGTCCGTCACGCGCATCGAGCCGCACGGTGGCGGAGCCAATGCTGCCATCAAGGCAGAGACCGCGGCCGAGAAAACGTTTTGGCAGAAGTCCAGTCCCTGGGTGCATGGGGTGCTGGGGGTTGCCAGCTTCGTTCCAGGGTTGTCTGTCATCACCGGTGCGATTGATGCAGCGATCTATACGGCCGAAGGCGACTATGTTGAAGCGGGGATTGCTGCGGCGAGCATGATACCGGGTGGCAAAGTCGTCACCACCGTGGGCAAGGTTGCCAAGCGCGCGGTTGGCATGGCAAAGGGTGCAGGAACGGCATCTCGGATTGGCAAGGGCGCGCATGAGGCGGAAGAACTTGCCAAAGCGGCCAAGACGGCCAAGGAAGCAGAGGAAGCCGCAAGAGTTGCGCGAGAAGCTAAGGTCGCCAAGGAAGCTGCACCTGGCCCCCAACCACCAAAAAAGCCCAAGAAGGACGTCACCGTCAAGGCCCGGCAGTTTAAAGTGCCTTGTTTCCATCCGTATGATAAGAAACAATTCATGCGGATGAGCAAGGAGGAGCAGAAGGCGTTTTTGAAAGAAATGGCGGAGCAGCTTAGACGTCAAGAGGAGGCCATCAACAGTCTGACTGCTAGTGAATACGCGATGGCTAGGGATGCGTTTAAGAAAATGAATCGGAATCCGGCTGCTGGCGGGGCGCAAGAAAGCCATCGGGAAAAAACGCTCAAACAAATGTCAAAGGGCATTTTCGAGAGCCAGAGTAAGCGAGGCATGAGCGACGCAGAGGCCAAAACAAAGGCCGGAATTGATGCAAAAGAACTGATGGAAAAATTAGCCGCATTGCATGAGCCAGACATGGTCGCCGGAGGTTGGATGAAACACAAAACGACGAGTATTGGCCGCGCTGACGTGAACAAGTCAATTGGAGCAAGCTGGAACCAGGCTTACACGCCGCCTGGAAGTCGGAGTTCTGGGCAGAAACCGCTGACTAGGGTGCAGGAGATGGATCGTGAAGCCCAGCATGCGATTGATAACGGTCGTGGAAATCAAAAAATGAATGTCAAACTGGAGCCTTGCCGTGGCAAGGGAATGAGATGAGAGACGAAGGATTCAAATATTTTATTAGCAACTTTGGCGAGGCGACCAAGAGTTCTCCGGTGCCCGCTGCAAGCCTCGAAAAATGGCGCGGTAAGCTACCAGATAAGTTATTGAAATACTGGGAGCAAGAAGGCTGGTGCGAATATGCGAATGGTCTCTTTTGTACAGTTGACCCTGATGACTATGAAGATCTCGTTGATGAGTGGCTTGCAGACACCGGATTGGATGAGATTGACGCGTTCCACGTGATTGCAAGGACTGCATTTGGCGAGCTCTATGTGTGTGGTGAGAAGACAGGATGCAGCGCCACGATTTATTGCGCCCTCAATTTGGTCACTGCATTAGAAAATGACTTGAAAGCAAAAACTAAAGAAGACCTGGACTTTTCAATCCGTTCTTTTTTTGCGTTCAGTGAGCCGACCGAGCTTGACATGAAAGATGAGGACGGGCAGCTGCTCTTCGAACGCGCCAGAGCCAAACTAGGCCCTCTTGAACCGCACGAAATCTATGGATTCGAGCCCGCCATCGTCCTAGGAGGAAAAATTCTCCTCGAAAATCTGGCGAAAGTGAATGCCAGTGTGCACCTGACGATTCTCCGTCAATTCGCAGAACCCGAATTGCCACTCTCGGGAATCGATATTGAAAAGTTGCTCGACTCTTGAAACATGCTTCATCCAGGCGCAGGCATAGGTCGCCTGGTTTTTGAATCAATCAAGCTAATGCGCTGAGATGAGAGACGAAGGATTCAAATATTTTATTAGTAACTTTGGCGAGGCGACCAAGAGTTCCCCGGTGCCCGCCGCAAGCCTTGAAAAATGGCGCGGTAAGCTACCAGATAAGTTATTGAAATACTGGGAGCAAGAAGGCTGGTGCGAATATGCGAATGGTCTCTTTTGCACAGTTGATCCCGATGACTATGAAGATCTCGTCGATGAGTGGCTTGCAGATACCGGATTGGATGAGATTGATGCGTTCCACGTGATTGCAAGGACTGCATTTGGCGATCTCTATGTGTGTGGTGAGATGACCGGCTGCAGCGTAACGATTAGTTGCGCCCTCAATATGGTCTCTGCTTTAGAAAATGAATTGAAGGAAAAAACTAAGGAAGACCAGGATTTTTCGGTCCGATTTTTCTTTTCCTACAGTGAGCCTGCCCAGCTTGATATGGAAGATGAAGATGGAGAGCCGCTCTTTGAACGCGTCAGGGCCAGGCTAGGAGCGCTTGAGCCGGATGAGATATACGGATTCGAGCCTGCCATAGTGCTAGGAGGAAAATTTCTTCTCGAGAATCTGGCGAAAGTGAATGCCAACGTGCACCTGACGATTCTCCGTCAATTCGCGGAGCCGGAATTGCCACTCGCGGGGATCGATATTGATAAGCTGCTCGACTCTTGAAAAATGCCGTCACGACAGAACGACTAAAAGTTCATCCAGCCGCAGGCTGATGCCACCTGAGTTTGGAACGGGTAAAACTTAGATATTGAGATGAGAGACGAGGGATTCAAATATTTTATTAGTAACTTTGGCGATTCTGACGACTACGGCCTGGCAGTCTCGGATTTTTCTCGCGGCCATTGTGATGAAGATCTTGAAGCAATGAGAGCGTATCAGCTTTGAGTTTTTGACCGTCTGACCTGCTCCCCAATTTAGTACGAGAACGACTTGGAGTCTGCGGTTAAAAAAGT
>NZ_JABFMQ010000035.1:0-29192 GCF_013359625.1 Herbaspirillum sp. C9C3 | reverse complement strand
CCCGCCAGCACCGCCGCCCCGGCGGGTTTCACACGCTACCAGAAGACCGTGGTCGGGCTCCTGGCCTTTCTGCAATTTGCGGTCATTCTCGATTTCATGCTGATGTCACCGCTGGGTGCGGTGATCATGCCGGCCATGCAGATCACGCCGCAACAGTTCGGGCTGGTGGTCTCCGCCTACGCCTTCAGCGCCGGCGCCTCCGGCCTGCTCACGGCCGGCTTTGCCGATCGCTTTGATCGCAAGCGGCTGCTGCTGTTCTTCTATGGCGGTTTCGTGCTGGGTACGGTCTGGTGCGGCCTGGCGCAGAGTTTCGAAAGCCTGCTGCTCGCGCGCATCGTCACGGGCCTGTTCGGCGGCGTGATCGGCTCCATGACGCTGGCCATTGCCACCGACCTGTTTGCACCGCAGCTGCGCGGGCGCGTCATGGGGGTCATCCAGACTTCCTTTGCGGCCAGCCAGGTGCTGGGCATTCCGATCGGGCTCTATCTGTCCAATCGCTGGAACTGGCATGTGCCGTTCCTGGCCATGGCTGCTCTGGGCGCCGTGGGCGGCATCGTGGTCAGCGTCAAGATGCAGCCGGTGGATGGCCACCTCAAACTCAAGCAGGAGCACACGGCCTGGATGCACCTGTATCACACCCTCACCGAGCCCCGCTACCTGTTCGCCTTTGCCACCACTGCCCTGCTGATGACGGGCGGCTTCATGCTCATGCCCTTCAGCAGCGCCTATCTGGTCGGCAACCTGGGCATCGATCTGCACCACCTGCCCACGGTCTACCTGGTGACCGGACTGTGCACCATCGCCTTCGGTCCGCTCATCGGTCGGGCCGCCGACAAGGTCGGCAAGTTCCGGGTCTTCGTCTTCGGTGCCGTACTGTCCATCATCATGGTGCTGATCTACACGCACCTGGGGCCGGTCACGGTCCCCATGATCGTGCTGGTCAATGCGGTCTTGTTCCTGGGGATCTTTTCACGCATGATCCCGTTCCAGGCGCTGGTCGCCTCGGTGCCGGTGCCGCAGCAGCGCGGCTCCTTCAACGCCATCAGCGCATCGATCCAGCAACTCTCGGGCGGGGTGGCCTCGGTCGTGGCGGGCCATATCGTCACACTCGGCCCGCAGGGCCAGTTGCAGCATTTTGATGTGGTGGGCTATGTCATCGTGGGAACCACGCTGCTGGCGTCAGCCCTGGTGTGGCGCCTGAACCGCGAGGTGCAGGCAGGTACTGTCAACGTGGCGGCCAGTGCGCCTGCCACGGGACGCTGAAGGCGCTCAGACCGCGCTGCGGCCGGCATAGCTGGCCAGGATGCGGATGATCTCGCGCCCCTGGACATCGATACGGCAATAGTGATCGACCAGTTGTCGGACATCATTATCGCTCTCCCGGGGCAGTACCTCGGGTTCGTTGCCGGTAAGCAGCCAGTTGATGTCGACCGCAAATTCGCGATAGAGCTGCAGCAACAGTTCTCCCCCGGGCATGGCCTTGCCGGCTTCCAGCCAGCTGATGTGACCGGTGGACGTATTGAGGCGCTGCCCCAGCTCACGCTGGCTCAGGCCATGTGCGAGCCGGATTTCCTTGATCCGCCCACCGATTTCTTCACTGTACATATGCTCTCCTCTGTACGGGCGAGCCCGTTTGCGCTGCCCGTATCCCCGTATGCCGGGCAGTTGCCCGCAGCGGCAAGCAGCCGCGGCGGGCCCACCTGGACCTTGGTCTTCAACCGCTCCTGCTCACCAGGAAATTGGCCACCGCCATCACCAGGGATTTGCCACGCTCCGAGGCGCGGACATAATCCCCGATCAACACCTTGACGTGGAAGCCATGACGGGGCGGCATCTCCTTCTCCAGCCCGGTCAGCAGCCAGTTGATGTTGACGTCGAACTCCCGGTGCAGCGAGCGCAAAAAGCGCCCGCCCGGCATGCTGTGCCCCAGTTCCACGCAGCTGATGTAGGCACCCGAAGTCCCCAGGCGGCTGGCGAAGTCGCGCTGGTTCAGGCCACTCAACATGCGCGTGGACTTGAGACGCTCACCGATGGCCTGCTTGCAGCACTGCATGGCATCCACCACGGGCGCTGCAGCGGGCGCTTCGGTCAGCGTCGACAGATCAGCAGGTTCATCCATCCTCAGCCTCCCAATGGAAATGCCGCACCGTGATCCCACTGCGGCAGCGGCCTGTCGTGCGCATGAGCCACATACAGATGCGCAGCGACACCGGAACCGGACTGGTTCAGGAAGTCGAACTGTTCACTCTGCATGAAGATCTGCTGAAGAGTCAGTACGCCATCACTGAACTCCAGGCGCCGGTTCGGGTTGACCAGCGCATCCAGCGCACCTTCCCGCAACAGGATCTGGCCGCCGCTGCGCAGCACCAGCAAGAGATCGATGCCCAGGCTGCGCACATCGCTGATGGTTTCGATGGAAATCTTGCGCAGGGCGGTGCCGGCCTGGGTCACATCCAGCGTATAGGTGGTCTTGCCGACCAGGGCGTCCTCGATGGAACTTGCGGCATCAGACATCGGGCCTCCTCACTCGGTCTTCTGGATGCGGATTTCCAGCCCTTCCGTGCCACTCTGGCGCGCCGCAGATACGGGTTCGATGCGCTGGCGGATACGGGCAGCCGGCACACCGATGGACAGCAGGTGATTGCGCACCGCCACCACGCGATAGAAGGCCATGCGGTTGGACTCCGACAAGCCCTCCACGGCCGCCGAAGAAATGGTGAAGTTCTGTTCCACGCCGGGGTTCCATTCGAAGTGCTTGACGAAGGTCTCGTTCATGCGCCTGGCTTCGTCCGGATTCAGGTCCACGGTGCCTGGACGGAAGCGCACGATCAGCACGCTGGGCCGCAAGGCAAACTGCTCCACGCCGGTGGGTAACGCTCCGGCCGTGCCGGTGGCGTTGAGCACGCGTTCGGAGGCTCCTTCCTTGGCCAGATCGGCTTCAGGCGTGGACTTCATGTTGTTGCCGCGTTCCTTCTGGTTGGGCTTCTCGACCTTGGCCAGGCCCGATGCCTTGAAACGCTGGTCGCTCTCGCGCAGCTTTTCCTTCAGCTCGGCCACGTCGGCCTTGTAGCGAACCTCGTTGTTGTTGAGCGTCTGGCGCATCTGCTCAATCTGGGCATGCAGCTCCTCGGCACTGGGGGTGACCGGGGTGAGCGCGTTGGGCCCCGGCAAGGCCTGGGGGAAAGGCTTGCCCGGCATTTCGATCTCGGTAGCCTTGCTGTCCTTGGCTTCGTCGCGCGCGCGCATGGAAAAATACATCACGGCCATGGCCAGGATGGCGATCAGAAGCAACAGGTACATGACCATGTTGACCATGGAATCGACGTAGCCTGGCCAGAAATTCTGCTCATCGGAATCTGCGGATTGCGCTGCCATTTTTTTCTCCTTCATCTGGTTTGAAAAACGCTGGACACGGCCTGCGGCCGGTCCGTCTGTGGGGCGCAGGCATCGGCCCCTCAAGGAGCCGATGCGCGTGCGTGTCAACGATCTCGGTCTAGGTCAGGGCCATCACACACCGAAGATCGTATGGGTATTACTTGGGTTGTAGGCCACGTTCTGCAGGTACAAGGTGTAACTGGTCGTCCCCGCCCCGGCTCCGTCCAGGTCCACCACCAGCTTGGTGGAACTGGTGCTGTAGGCGGAGGCCTTGACGAAGGTATCGAGGTTGTCCTTGGTGACGGACTGTGCGAATACCGTCACCTTGTCCTGTCCCAAGGTGAAGTCGGAAACCGTGGCCACCAGCCTGGAGGAGTCGCTGATGCCGAATCCGCCCAGCATCAACGTGTCCTTGCCCTGGCCGGTCTGCACCACGGTATTGATGCCACCGGAGGTGACGGACAAGGGAATCTGATCATCGCCGGCACCTCCGCTCAAGCTGTCCAGCTTCTGCGGCACCCAGTACCAGCCCAGCGTCTGGTTCTGGAGAATGGTGGTCTGGCCATTGTTGACACCGTTACTGATATTGGTGGCCGTGATGGTCAGGTCGTGGTACATGCCCGGCGCCAGGATGTTGGCCGGCGTGGTCAGCGAGAAGTCGCCCGCCATCACCTCGCTGAACGCGATCACCTTGCCGCCCATGCTCACCGAGATCAGGTAGCTGTCGCCGGAACCTGCGCCACCGACATTGCCGGAGAAGGTCAGATTCTGGTCCAGACGCATGAGGGTCACCGGACTGGCAGGCGTGTCCGCGATCACGGCGTACTTGCTCGCCGAGGCATTGATGGGCTGAGTATCCGGCGTTTCACCATTGACCCGCAGATTGCTCAGAACCGGTGCTACCGCATCGCCTGTGAGCGTGAGACGGATCTCATTGCCTGCCACCACATTGCCCGCCGTGTCGGTGAACTTGGGCGTGATCACATGCTCGCCGGCGCCCAGACTGCCAGCGACCGTCACCTCCAGTGTCGCTGCGGCATTGCCCACATCGGCCGCACCCAAGGTGCGGCTACCCAGCAACTTGTTGCCCTCGTACAGACCAATGACGTCACCAACGCTGGCCCTGGTGCCGTCATAGCGGACATTGACGGTCGGCTGCGAATTGGCGTTGTCCGTGGTGATCTGGTAAAGCAGACGGACATTGCCGATGTCGTAATTCTGCGCAGCGGTAGGGGTTGTGAAGGCGTATACATCCGTAAGGGCGCTATAGAAGCCACTCACGGCTTTGAGCAAGAGCTGCCTGCCATCGGGAGAAGCGAACGTGAAGTTTTCACCCTTCACATAGTCGCCGCCCTGGTGTGCCATGCTAAACATCGTATCCAAGCCAAACCCTCTCGGGAAAGAGAACACGCTGTTGTAGTGCTTGTCGGTCGTGTTCGCATCATTGGTAATAGGGACTCCACCCCATTCTGCGAAGAAGCCCTTGAGCGAAGAAACGAAGGTTGCCGCCGTCATCCCGGCCGGCAACAGGCTGGTGATATCCGCGCTCTCGCCGGAGTGCAGGTTGTGCTTGTTGGTGTCGCCCATGATGTCCGGAATGCTCAGCATCTTGTAGCTGATCTGCTTGTTGTTCACCAGCGTGCCGGTAATGCTGGCCGGTGCCGTCATGTCCACCGACAGTGTCACGCCAGTGTTGCTGCTGTTGCCCGCCACATCGGTGAGCGTGATGGTGGCACTGAGGTCACCTGCGCTCGGCGTGGCATTCTGGTACTGGATGGCCTTCAGGATGGCGCGCGTATCCAGTCCGCTCATGGGTACACCGGAGCTCTTGCTGATGGTCAGTACCTGGGTGCTGCCGTCGTAGCCATAGCTCAAGTCGCTGACGCCGCCGATGCTCTTGCCGCTCACCGTAGCCAGGCTGGCATTGAGCGCCAACGGCACGTCCAGGACCAACTTGTCCTTCTGCAGGTCCAATTGCGGGCCATCCAGCCGGATGCGGATGCTGCTGATGTCATTGGTCGGCCAGACCGCAATGTCGTGCGCGAACAGTCCTTCTCCCGCCGCCGCCCTGGCCGCCGTGAACGCCTTGCGCGAGCTCGTTTGCAGATTGACCAGGGTGGCATCGGCATCCAGCGTCGGTGCGTGGGTGTCGAAGAGGATGCCCGCCGTCGAGGCGTTACCGGTCTCGCCGGTGCTGGAAACCAGGCGGAAACTGGCCGTGCGCACCCCATCGTGGGTACTGCTGCCCCCCAGTTTGATGGCCTGCAAGACCGACTGCACCTCGCTACCGCTCCAGCTCGCACCGCCGGTCTTGCTCAGGGTGAGCGTACGGCTGGCACTGTCGTAGCCATAGCTCAGACCAGCCACGCCACCGACCGTCTTGCCGCCGCTGACGGGCAGGTCGGTATTGAGGGCCAGCGCCGTGTCGAGGATCAGACGATCGTTGAGTACATCCAGACCAGCCCCACCCAGCACCACCTTCACTGCGGTGACCTGGGTCGAAGTCGGTGCAGCCACGCTGGCATCGAAGGCGACACCGGCGGCCAGGCGAGTGGCGTCGGTGAGGTTCTGGCTGGAGCTGGACTGCAATCCGGGCGTGCTCGGATCCAAGTCCAGCAACAGACTGTCGCTGCCCACGTTGAGGGTGGCCTGCATGGAGGGACCAACCAGTCCGGCCTCGTCGCGCAGAGTGAAGGTGATCACCCGGCTGCCGGCGGTGGGGGTGAAGTTTTGCAGCTTGATGTTTTCCACCAGGGCCTCGACCTCGGCAGCGGTGAACGTGCCGCCTCGGGTCTTGGTGATGTTCATGGTCCGGGTGGCCGTGGTGTAGACATAACTGATGTCGGCCACGCCGCCCACGGTCTTGCCGCTCACCGGCGCCAGGTTGGCATCCAGCGCCACCAGAGCATCCATCAGCAGCCGGTCATTGACCAGATCCAGACCGCTGCCGCTGAAGACCACATCGATGGCCGAGGCCGTGGTCTTGGCAGGTGGCACGATGTTGGCGACGAAGGCTGTTCCCGAGCGCAATTCGCTGCTCGAGGCTTGCCGCTGCGCGCTGGACTGGATGCCGTCGGTGAGCGCATCCATGTCCAGCAAAGGCGGCGTGGCGGTATCGACCAGCACGCCGAGGCTGGCCTTGGGGCTGGTGTTGCCCGCCACATCGGTCTGCTCTGCCGTGTAGCTCCAGGCACTGTCACGCGCACCGTGGCTGCTGACCATGCTCACGCCGACCAGTGCGACTTCGTTGTCGCTGGCGTCGCCGTTCTGCAGGAGTTCGGCCTGCACCAGAGCTGCCGAGGTATCCAGGGCACTCCAGGTGCGCACGTTTTCCGGTTGACCGGCCAGCGTGACGCCGCCCGCTGCTTCGCGGTACCACTCGTCGGTCCCCGACTGATGCGAAATGAGGTAACCACCATCCTGGGCGGCCCAGACATACCAGGCCGAGGCGCCACTGCCCTGGGTGTAGACCGGCTTGGACAAGTCCAGCAAGCCCCTGCCGCTGAGCACGAAGTCGCCACTGAATGAATTGAGCAAGGCCGCCTGGTCGCTGGCCGAGAGCAGGCTGTAGGTGCCATTGGCGGTACTGTCGTTGCCGTCGATCTTTTGCAGCCCACTGACCTTCAGGGTGGATGCAAGATTGAGCGACCACGCCCCATCGGTGGCCGAGGCGGTGAGCGTGCCCAGCGCGGTACCGTCGCCACGCTTGACGACGACCTGCGCGCCCTTCTCCGCCACGCCGCTCAACACGAAGCTGCCCGAGGTGGTGATGCTGGCGCCGTCGGTCGTGGTACCGGCGGACGCGTTCAGGACGATGGTGGGTGCAACGGCCTTGCTATCGAGCGTGAACTCGACGGCATCGCTCTTGACGCTGCTGTTGCCGGCCACATCGGTCTGCCGCGCCACGACCTTCTTGGCACCATCGCCGGTGAGTTTGACGCTGGTGCCGGTGCCGTTGCTCCAGGTGCTGCCATCGTCGGTACTGTATTGCCAGGTGGCGCCGCTTTCCAGTCCGGTGATGTTGAGGGTGCCATCGCTGGTGATCTTGTCGGTGGCCGTGCCGGTATCGCTCGCCAGGGACAGCCCCAGCTTGGCGGGCACCGTCGTGTCGAGCGTGAAGGACACCGCATCGCTGGTCGGACCGGCATTATCGGCCTTGTCGATCTGGCGTACCACGAGGGACTTGAGCCCGTCGGTATTGCCGGCACCATCGACTGCGCCCTTGAGCTTGACATTGCTGCCGCTGCCATTGCTCCAGGTGCTGCCGTTGTCGAGGCTGTACTGCCAGCTCGCACCGGACTCCAGGCCGCTGACGTTGACGGTACCGTCGTTGGTGATCTTGTCCGAGGTCGAAGCGCCGCTATCCCTGGCCAGAGCTGCGGTGATCTTGGCCGGTGCCGTGGTGTCCAGCGTGAAGCTCAGGGCTGCGCTGGCCGCACCGACATTGCCGGCCACGTCAGTCTGACGCACCAGAACCTTCTTGGCACCATCGGTATTGCCGGCGCCATCGGCTGCCCCCTTGAGCTTGACGCTGCTGCCGCTGCCATCGACCCAGGTGGTGCCGTTGTCGATGCTGTACTGCCACTTGGCACCGCCTTCCAGGCCGGTGACGCTGACGGTGCCGTCATTGGTGATCTTGTCGCTGGGCGAGCTGCCGCTGTCGGTGGCCAGGGCCGCCGTGGGACTGGCCGGCGCGGTGCCGTCCAGCGTGAAGCTGAAGCTGTCGCTGGTCGCGCCCAGATTGCCGGCGGCATCGGTCTGCCGCACCTGGATGGTCTTGTTGCCATCACCGGTGAGCTTGACACTGCTGGCGCTGCCCGCGCGCCAGGTGACACCGCTGTCGGTACTGTATTGCCAGCTGGCGCCAGCCTCCAGACCATCGACCTTGACGGTACCGTCATTGGTGACCTTGTCGCTGGCGGAACTACCGTTGTCGGCCTGCAGGGACAAGGTGGGCTTGACGGGTGCCGTCGTGTCCAGGGTGAAGCTCAGCGTGTCGCTGTCGGGGCTGGGATTGCCTGCCGTGTCGGTCTGCCGCACCACCACATTGCGCAGGCCATCGGTATTGGTCCCGCCGTCAACGGCACCCTTGAGCTTGAAGCTGCTGCCGGTGCCATTGATCCACGTGCTCCCCCCATCGAGGCTGTATTGCCAGTTGGCACCAGCCTCGAGCTTGCCGACATTGACCGTGCCATCGTTGGTGAGCTTGTCGGTGCGGGAGCTGCCGCTGTCGACGGCCAGGGCAATGGTGGGACGATCAGGAGGCCCCCCGTCCAGCGTGAAGGTGAAGGCATCGCTGGTGGGCCCGACGTTGCCGGCCACGTCGCTCTGCCGCACCACGACGTTCTTGTCACCGTCACCGGCCAGCACGAAGCTCGAACCGCTGCCGCGCGACCAGTTCACGCCATTGTCCTCACTGTATTGCCAGCTGGCGTCAGCTTCCAGACCGGTGACGTTGATCGTGCCATCGCTGGTGATCTTGTCGTTGATGACATCGGTATCGCGGGCCAGCGACAGGGACAGCGTGCCAGGCAGCGTGCTGTCGAGCGTGAAGCTGTAGCTGGCGCTGGGGGCGCCGATATTGCCGGCCAGGTCGGTCTGGCGCACCACCACGCTCTTGACGCCATCGGTATTGCCGCTGCCGTCGGCCGCGCCCTTGATACGCACGCTGGAGCCGCTGCCCGCGGTCCAGGTGCTGCCGTTATCAAGGCTATATTGCCACGTGGCACCGGCTTCCAGCGCGCCCACATTGAGGGTGCCATCATTGGTGATGCGGTCGGTCGGCGAGCTGCCGCTGTCGCGCGCCATGGCCAGAGTCAGCCTGGCGGGTGCGGTGGTATCAAGTGTGAAGTTCACTGCATCGCTGCTGGCGCCAACGTTGCCAGCCACGTCAATCTGCCGCGCGATGATGCTCTTGCTTCCATCGGGCAAACCGCGCAGTCTGACGCTGGCACCGGAACCATTGGTCCAGGTGGCGCCGCTGTCGAGGCTGTATTGCCAGGCCGCACCGCTTTCCAGTCCATTGATGTTGAAGATGGCGTCATTGGTGACCTTGTCGCCTTGAACCCCGCTATCACTGGCCAGGACCAGATTCGGAGCAGCCGGCGCGGTGGTATCCAGGGTGAGGCTGAACTTGTCGCTGTTGGGGCTGGTATTGCCGGCGGCATCGGTCTGACGCACCAGCAGGTTCTTGGCCCCGTCACTGCCACTACCCCCTTCGGCGGCGCCCG
Source organism: Herbaspirillum sp. C9C3 (assembly GCF_013359625.1). NCBI lineage: Bacteria > Pseudomonadati > Pseudomonadota > Betaproteobacteria > Burkholderiales > Oxalobacteraceae > Herbaspirillum > Herbaspirillum sp. C9C3. The sequence continues at coordinate 19,587 of NZ_JABFMQ010000035.1, read as the reverse complement.
CAAAGCGGAAGCTGGTGGCGCTGCCGTCGTTCCAGGTCACGCCATTGTCGAGGCTGTACTGCCAGCTGGCGCCGGCCTCCAGTTGGGCGACGTTGACCGTGCCTTCATTGGTGATGCGGTCAGTCCCATTGCCGCTGTCCTTGGCCAGACCCAGCGTCGGCTTGGCCGGCAAGCTGGTATCGAGCGTAAAGCTCAATACGTCGCTGATGGCACCGACATTGCCGGCCACATCGGTCTGGCGGACCACGACATTCTTGGTGCCATCGACATTGCCGGCACCATCGACGCTGCCCTTGATCTTGACACTGGTGCCGCTGCCGGCGCTCCAGGTGGTGCCGTTGTTCAGGCTGTACTGCCAGCTGGCGGCACTCTCCAGGCCAGCGATGTTGACCGTGCCATCCGAACTCAGGCGGTCGCTGGTGCTGCTGCCGGTATCGCGGGCCAGCGTTGCGCTGAGCTTGGCCGGTGCCACCGTATCGAGAGTCATGGCGAGTATCTGCTCGGCGCTGTTGTTGCCGGCGCGGTCGGTCTGGCGGACCTTGACGGTATGACTGCCTTCGCCGGTGACGGTGAAGCTGCCGCCGCTACCCGGCTGGTAGTCGCCGCTATCGATCTTGTAGGCCCAGCTGGCGCCGGCTTCCAGGCCCGACACCAGCACCTTGCCATCGCTGGTGATGCCGTCCCCGGCCGTGCCGGTATCGCGCGAGAGCGCGATGGACGAAGAAAAGACCGGCGGCGTGGTATCGATATTGACCGTATGGTTGACCTTGATCGAATCGATGCCCTTGACGGTATTGTGCGACTGGATGCCAATCACCTTGTCCACACCATTGGCGCCGTTGGCACCCAGCGCCAGCCAGTCGGCGTCGGTAAGGGTGTAACTCCAGTTCCAGACGCTGGTGCCGGTACCGGAGTCACGGGTGACGATACCGCTCTTCATGACGCTGCCATCCGGATAGAACAGCGTGACCGTATCATCCTTGCCGGCGGTGCCGGTCAGGGTGACGCCGGCGGTACGCTCGCCCAGATTGATGATGTCGTCGCCCGCCACCGTGTTCATGGCCGGTACGTTGGTGACCGTAAAGACCGCATCGGCCAGCTTGGCCCAGGAGTTGACGCTGCTGCCATCATCGGCCTGTCTGGCCAGCTGACTCTGAACCTTGGCCAGGTTGCCCGCATTCACACCCGAGATCTTCAGCGTCGCAAAGTCGTCCACCGTCAGCGGCTGGCTGTTGTCGCCCTGTACGGCCAGTCCGACCTTGGCTGCGAGGGTCGCCAGCGCGGCGATCTTGGCGGGGGTATTGACCTCGGTGGAGGAACGGCTGTCCACGATGGAACTGAGCAATTGCACGATGTTGCTGCTGGCGCCAGCGGCGCCACTGTCCAATGCCAGCAGGGCGGACAGGTCCACGCCCACATGATCGAAATCAACCTGTTTGGCCAGGTTGGCGTCACTGGTGTTGCTGGGCACGCCGTCGGCCTGCTTGAGCAGTTGCGCATAGCTGTTGACCAGTGACTGGATACCGGCCACGGAGTTGACATCCGTACCGTCGACACCGGCCGTGGCCAGCGCGGCCAGGATGCCGTCCTTGTTGGCATTGGCACCGACCTCGCTCACCCCGATCACGCCCAGCGCCTGGAAATCGGCCACCGTGGGGGCGTCGCCGCTATTGCTGTCGGCGTAGGCGACGATGCGATTGATGGCCGTGCGCGCGGCCGCTGCCACGTTCCGGATCTCGGCCACGGTATCGACATCGGCCACGGTGCGCGATTGCAGCGCCGCGACCACGGCATCGCTTTCCACCGCCGAAAGGCCACTGATGCCCAGCACCTTGAAGTCGGCCGTGCTCAAGACGTCGGCCGGCGAGATGAGGTCGCCGCTCTGCTGCGCCGCGATGTTGAGCACCTTGTTGGCGATGGTGGCCAGCGCGCTCAGGCTGGCCGGACTGTCCACTGCCGCCGCATTGGCCGCGCCGTCGACCAGCTGGTTCAACAGCTGCAGGTTGGACGCTGTGGCCAGCTTGTCGGTGAGGGTCTTGTCCAGCCCCACACGGACGTAATCCTGCGCCACCGGAAGATCGGCTGCCGCGGTGCTGATGCTGCCATCGGCCAGGGCCAGCAGCTTGGCATAGCTGTTGACGATGCCCTGCACCTGGTCGGGCGTGCCGGCCTGATCCGCGCCCACCGGGCCGGAAGCGAGCGCCTTGTTGGTGGCGCCGAGGATGCTGTCGGCCACCGCCTTGGGCGTGGACGGCAAGAGCACACCCATGTCGGCATAGTCCTGCGCCACCGGTGCGGGCTTGGTGTTGTCGCCAGCATAGTCGCGGATCTTGTCCTGGGCAGTGATGGCCTTGGAGACCAGGCCTTGCAGGCCCGGCAAGGTATTGATGGTGGAGAGCTTGTCGGCCGGCAGCTGCTGCAACTTGGCCAGCACCGCCGGCATGTCCTTGTCGTTCAGTCCGGTGACGCCCAGTTGCTCCAGGTCGGCGCGCGACGGCGCCGAACCGCCCGCACCGGCCGTGCTGTCGAGCACACGGGCGACGGTATTGGCCAGGGTCAGCACTTCCTCAGGGGTATCGATCCTGTCGGCCGTGAGACGGTCGATCACCGAATTGAGCAGCGAGAGGTAGTCGGTCTTGGCACTGGCGCGGCCCAGGCTGCTCAGGTCCGCTCCCAGCAGGCGATAGTCCTCCATGGCGGGCGCATTGGCCGGCGTGTTGGCCACGCCATCGGCCAGCCCCAGCAACTTGTTGGCACTGTCGACGATGCCCTGCACCAGTTCGGCCGTGGCCGAACGGGTGCCGTTGACGGCACTGGTGGCCAGCGCCGAGAGGACGGCAAACAAGCCCTCCGGCATGGCATCCGGGCGATCCGGTGTGCCGGCGCCATACTTGCCGACGCCGTTCACGCCCATGTCGCTGAAGTCCTGGGCGACCGGGGTCACGCTATCGGAACCGGCCTGCGCCACGGCACCGGAGGTCTGCCGCTCGGCATAGGCCATGATCTTGGCCTGGGCCGCGCGAGCGGCCGAGGCGACCGACTTCAGTTCGGCCAGGGTATCAACCTGGGCCGGGGTACGCGACTTGAGCGCGGCCATGAAGGCCGACAGCGAAGCCGCATTCACGTCCGGCGCAGCGCCCGTACTGGAGAGTCCCAGCGTGGTCAGTTCGGCCAGCGTGATGCCGGCCGGTGCGTCGTCCGGCTTCACATCGGCATCGGCCTGGCGCATCACGCGGTTGACGATATCGACCAGGTTCAGCGCATTGATCTTGCCCAGATCCGACACCGAAGCAAAATTCGGACGGGCATTGAAGACCTCGTTGAGCAGCTTCAGGTTGGCCGGGGTATTGTTGATGGCCATGCCCAGCGCGCTGAATTCTTCATGGGTCAGAGGTGCACCTGCCTTGGGCGTGCCATCGGCATTGACCGCATCGGCCGCCGGACGGCTGGCGTCGGCCATGATGCTGCTGGCCGAGGCCAGGTTGCGCAACTTGGCGGCGGCGGTAGCCATGAGCTGGACCTGTGACAGGTTCAGTGCGGCCAGCGCATCGCTGCTCAGGGCCTTGAGGCCGCTGTTGATCAGGCCGACCGTCGAGGGGGTATTGCCATCGACCTGGGCCACCAGGTTCTTCACGCCCAGCGCAACGAAGTCGTTGGTCAGGGGCGGGGTCGACGTGGGGGTACCGGCCGCATAGGCGGCGACGCGGCCGGCAGTAGCTGCCAGCTCGGCGATCCTGGTCGGGGTCGATACCGTGCTCTTGTCAGCCGGCTGGGCGTCCAACGCCGTCACCAGCAGGCCAATGGTGCCGCGCGCCACCGCCATATCGGTCGCCGACAGGCCGCTGGCAGTGGGGTCGGGCAACCTGGCAGCCGGCACACCGATACGGATCAGTTCATCCCGCGTGATGGGGGACGCCAGGTTGCCAGCCGCGCCGTCGGCAGCCTGCAAGACATGCAGGTAAGCGTCCACGATGGCTTGCAGCTTGCTCTTGCTGTCCACCAGACCGGAGCTGGCCAAGGTCTTGACCGAGGCATTGATGCAGGCCAGCGTATCGGCAGTCACGCCGGTCACGCCTGCGCGGGCATAGTTGTCAACGGTAGGCGCCAGCACGCTGCCGACGGCCCCAAGTGCCGCATCGGTATTGGCGACGTTGTCGGCGTAGTTGCGGATGATCTTCAGATCCTTCAGCAAGCCATCCACCAGGACTTGCAGACGGGTGCTGCTGTCGATGCGGCTGACGTCCGTGCTGGCGACCAGCGCCTGCACATTGGCGAGGAAGGCTGCATCCAGGCCCTGCACGCCCAGATTGGTAAAGTCGTCCATGGTCAACAGCGCGGCCGCATCGGCGCTGCCGGCTGCGGCGATCATCTTGCCGGCAGACGCGTTGATGAGGTCGATGCGCGCGGGCGTGTCGACCTTGTCGCGGCTCAATGCGTCCAGAGCGGTGGCCAGCAGGCTGATGCGATGGCTGTTGGTGGCAGCGCTCACGCCTACCCCCAGACGCTCCAGTTCGGCTTCGGTGGGCACTGCTGCCGAGCCGATCGGATCGGGTTGGGCGCGGCTGCCGTCGGCGGCTGCCAATACCTTCAGGTAGGCGCTGGCAATGCCCTGCACCAGCGGCTGGGTATTGGCGTGGGCGCCGTCGACAACGGTGGTGGCCAGTGCCGCATTGACGGAGGCCAGGCTGGTACTGCTCACGCCAAACACACCCATGGCGGCGTAATCATCGACGGTCGGTACGCCCAGCGAGGCGCCGGTATTGTCCTGGGCATAGGCGCTGATCTTGGCCAGCGCATCCACGGCCTTCTGCGCCAGCGTGGAGAGCTCTGTCAGCGACTTGATCCGGCTGCCGTCGCTGCCGCTGGTGCCAATGGCGGCCAGGATGGCGCCCTGCTGGGCCACCGTCCTGCTGCCGATATCCAGACCCAGCAGCTTGAGGTCGGCCACCGTGGGCATGGATGCGGCCGGCAGGCGGGCGGCACTGTCCATGAGCTTGTTGACGGTATCCATCAGGGCCTGCAGCTTGTCGGTCGTATCGACACTGGCCAGCGGCCTGGCATCGATGGCGCTGCCCAGCAGCGCTGCGCCGGAACCATCTGCATCATTGGTGGCGCTGGAGTTGCCCATCTTCAGACCCAGCGCTGCGTAGTCAGCGGCCAGCGGTAGTGCATTGGCTGCCGTGTTGGCACTGTCATCGGCCAGCGCGGCGATCTTGGCCACTGCTTCGGCGGCTTTTTGCAGTTGTGACTGATCCTTCACCTTGTCCACGCCCAGACGCGGCAATGCGCCATCCAGCAAACCCTTGTTCTGAAGATTCAGACCGGAAAGGCCGACGCTCGCATAGTCATCCAGGGTCGGCGCAGCCGTGCCGGCCACAGTCGCCGCAACGATGTGGGCATAGGCATCGACGATGCCCTTGAGCTTGGCCGGGTCGCCCGCCAGTGCAGCGGTGATGGCGGTGCTGGCCAGGGTGGTATTGATGGCGCCAAGATTGTCGCTCACCACCAGCGCGGTGCCATCGCTTCTGACCAGGCCCACGGCCAGGTAGTCGGCAGCCACGGGCTCAGGCTTGGAGGCATCGTCGGCGTAGGCACTGATCTTGGCCTGAGCCTTGATGGCCAGGTTGGCCACGGCTTGCACTTCGGCCAGGCTGTCCACGGCACTGGCGGCATGCGCCGAGACGGCGCTCAACACCGCTGCCGCAGCGGCATTGGAGGTGGCAGCAGGAGCCACGCCCAGCGCGATCAGGTCGGCGGCGGCCAGGCTGGTGGGCAGACGTTCGGCGGCAAAGACTTGCGCGGTGCCGGCCAGTGCCAGCAAGCCCTGGGCAGTGGCCAGCAAGGCTTCCAGCTTGGCGGGAGTATTCATGACGGCCTTGCTGGACTGCTGGTCCAGCGCGGTCTGCAACAGGTCCAGCGCGGCCGGACGGGTGGCGGCATCGACCGTCACCCCTACCCCGCTGAGCAAGGCGCTGAAGGCGGCGCGCGTGGTCGCGCTCAGGGCCGCGGTATCGGCTTTGCCGTTGACCAGGGCAAAGAGCCTGTCCCAGTTGTCGAGGATGGCCTGCAGCTTGGCCGGCGTATCGATCTGGGCAGCGCCGATGGCGACGGTCAGCAGGCTGGCCGAGGCACCGATGCCCTGATCGGCCTCGACGCTGGCCGGGACCCTCAGGCCCATGGCCTTGAAGTCCTCAGCGGTAGGACGACCGGCATCCTCCGGGAAACCGCCTGGTGCTGCGATCAGCTCGGCATAGACCTGAATCTTCTGGTAGGCCGTCACGGCGGTGGCCACGACGCTCTGGAGCTTGGCCAGGCTATTGACGTCGCTGCCGTTGTCGGCACCGGCACGGATGGCGTAGAGCGCAGCGGCCACGGCCGCCGGTTTCTGCGCACTCAGCAGCGCGCCATCGGCAGTGGTCAGGCCCAGCTGGTCCAGCTCGGTTGACCGGCCAGGCTGCCCACCGAGCCGGGCAGCTGGTCCACCCGCACTGACAGCAGGCGTTCGAAGAGGGCCTGCGAGAGCTTGGCATCGAGGCCGGACACGACGTTGTCCATGATGTGCGAGCGCGCGAACTTCATGCCCAGCTCGAAGAGGATGGCCAGCGAAACGCCGATGGCCAGCACGATCAGCGTGGCCACGCCGTGGGTGGGAATGACGCGGTCGTAGACCTGCATGGAGAAGATCGACGCCCCCAGGGCGATGATGCTCATGACCACCGAGGCGATGACCACTTCGATGATGACGGGACGGAACTCGGCCAGCGCCTCCTTGAAGACACGCTCGAAACCGTGCTGTTCTTCCTTGCTGCTCAGGGCGGCAAAATCGAACTTGTAGGCGCCCTCTTCCAGGTCACTGTCGCTGATGAGGGCATGCCCTTCTTCACTGATGAAGATCCAGCGACCGTCGGGACGCTGGTCGACGATGACGCCCCAGCCACGCTCGCCGACCACGCCCAGCATGGGCAGCTGGGCACGCTCGGGCTTGTCCAGATGCTGTGCCTTGGGCAGACTCAGGGCGGCACACAGGCCATTGATATCCATTTCGGCCGCAGCATTTTTTCCCATCGCGCTGGCAATGGCGGCATTGAGTCGTACGCTGTCGATGACCACACCGTGACGCCGCGCGGCGGTCGTCACGGCCCATGCAAGGGAAGATGCCAGCTCGCTCATGGGGAGACCCCCGGCAGGGCGGCAATGCAGCCAGCTTGCGACTGGGCGTGAGCGTTGCCCGTTGCGGCGCAGGCTGGATGCGGCAATCTGGGACAGGAATGGATGTGCTTTCTCATGGCGATTCGTTTGGTTTGGTATCAGCGGCGACGATCGGCCTTCCTTCACCGGAAGGACTGTCGAAGACGCCTCGTTTCAGGACGGACTCGGCTTGATCGACAGTGAGAGCGAAAAGCAGGAGGAAACCCCTCAGGCGATGCGTCGCGTAATGCCAGAGAAAACCCGGATGACGTCATCAATGGTGTTTCGCCGCGCTAGCGGAAGGGGGCGAAACCGAGGGAGATCACGTCCGGAATCAGGCGCTGCGGCAGATCGTCAATGAGGCTAATGATCTTTGAAAATATAGAAATTTTTAATTGTCCTTTAGTTCATCCGGGACATATTTTCCATTCTCAAAAAACTAAGTAAATGACGAATCTTGTCAAATCGAATTGATGCCCTTCCATGAGAGGCATGAATTGGAGAATGTGTGCAAGTGAAGAGAAATATTTTCTGCTCTTGCGTGACAATCAAAGCAATCCGCAAGATCAGTGGAAATCCTCTTCACAAAAGGCTTTCAAGAAGAGAACTCCCCCCGAATCATCTTCAACCCGAGGGGAGCTTGATGCCATTCGCCACCAAATAATCCGACAAAAAGTCAGCGTTGGTGACAGCGTCTCCGCTAGACCATGAACAGCGACGCGTAGGTGACTTTATCTAACATTTCCTTCCAGAATAATTGTCCTATGGTGCTGGCGATATGAATTTTTAAAAAGGAAAGGAAAACTTCGGAGATCGGGGCAGCACATGTCTGAAAAAAACGTCGCAGAAGAGTGTAAAAAACCAGTGCGGAGTCAGCCAAAGCAGCGCCTGCGAAGATCATCGTCAGGTTGCAGGGATCAAGGATGGCGCCATGCCTTCTGCCGTTTCAACGTGGACCTCATCGGTGGCGGAAGTACACTGCGCGGTGGATGCAGGCTGGGCAGGCAACAACGCCAATGCACCCTGCGACATGCTGCAATAGCGGGAAAATTCACCAGCCAGCATGGGTCGCGCGTAATACCAGCCCTGGGCATAGGGGACCCCGGCCTGTTCCAGATAGCACGCCTGTGCCGCCGTTTCCACGCCCTCGGCCACGATGGCCAGCCGGAGCTTGTGGGCCAGGTCGATGATGCAGCCCAGTACCGGATGCGGCGGGGTATCGCTGCCGATGCCGGTGACGAAGCTGCGATCCAGCTTGAGGACATCGCAGGGCAGTTCGTGCAGATAGCGCAGGCAGGAATAACCGGTGCCGAAATCGTCCAGCGCGATGACATGCCCTCTGCAACGCGCCTCGGACAAGGTCATGCGGCTGGCCCGGGTTTCCATGCTGCTGCCCTCGGTAATCTCCAGCCAGAGCTGGGCGGGCGCCACGCCGGTGGCGGCCAGACCAGCATCGAGCACCTTCAGTATCCTGCCGCTGTTGACATCCTGGGCCGGGATGTTGATGGCCAGATGCAGCTGCGGATGAGCGCGCAACGTCGGGGCCATGTCGTTGAGGGACTGTGCCAGCACCAGATCGGTGATGGCATCGAGGTAACCGTGCCGTTGCGCGGTCGGCAGGAAGTGATCGGGAGCGAGCAGCGCCCCATTCTCGCGCTGCCAGCGCACCAGGACTTCGGCGCCGGCGCAGCGACCGTCGGCCAGCACCACGATGGGCTGGTAGACGACGATGAATTCCTCGCGCTGGATGGCGCGCCTGAACTGCGCTTTGGTGATCATGGTCCTCCCGGCTGCAGACGCGCTGCGGTATCTCTTCAGGTCACCGCCGGCGCGCAGGATGATGTTCAGCGCACCTGATCCAGTCCATACGCCCACAATTGCAGCTTGCGACCGTTGGCAATGATCATGGCCGTGACGTCAGCCTTTTGCAGGTCGGTTTGTACCACCTCACGCGCGGCATTCATCACGTCCAGCCAGGAGCGTCGGCCGGAGAGATACTGGCGAGTGTAGGAGGCCAGCACCTCCTCGGACGACAGCGCCACGTCCTCCAGGTTGCGCGAGCGCGCCTCGGCCTGCTGATATTCGGTATAGGTGGCGGCGATCTGCGAAATCAGTTCCAGCCGGGCGGCATCCACCGCCAGCACGGCCGACTCGTAGCGTCCCTGGGCAGCCGCCACTTCGGAGCCCAGCGACAGGCCGGCGCCCAGCTGCATCTGCATGCCGATGAAGGCGCGGTTGGCATCGGGGGTGTGGGCGACGCTGAAGTTGCCGCGCTGGTGTTCCAGGCGGGCGTAGACTTCAGGCCAGTAGGAAGCGCTACGGATCCGGATGGCCGATTCCTGCACCTTGGCATCGGCACGCAGCCGCTTGAGCAGCGGACTGCTCTGGAGCATGCTCTCGGTGAGCACAGGCAGCTCCTGGCTGATAGACAGCTTCACCACATCGGCGCGCAGTTCCTCGTCGCGCAAGGGCAGGCCGACCAGTTGCTCCAGTTGCAGCCGGGCCGACTGGCGGCTGGCCTTGGCGCCCAGCAGGTCGGTCAGCGCCTGGTCGCGGCGCCCCCGCACCAGGGTCACGTCCACGCGCGCGGCAGCGCCTTCCTTCTCGCGGCGCTGGCTTTGTGCGAGGAAGTCCTCCAGCGCCTTCAGGTTCTTCTGGTTGGCCTCGGCCGCCAGGTCCGAGCGCACCCACAGGCTGTATTGCGAAATGACCTGTTCGGCCAGGCGGAAGCGCTGCTCACGCAGGGCTTCCTCGGCCGACGTGCGGTTGTGACCGGCCTGCTCCAGCTGTGCCGTCAGGCGGCCACCGGACCACAGCGTCTGTTGCAGGCGCAGGATGACGACGGTGTCGTCGCCACCGTAGGACACGTCCCGCTTGCTGGTCGCGCCAGCGCGTTCGACCGACATCGAGGGCGTGGGGAAGAATTGCCATCTGGCCGAGGAGATGCTCTCGCCGGCGGCGTCGACGGCGCGCTGGCGGGCCACGGCAGCGGGATTGTTGAAGGCGGCCTGCTGCACCAGCTCACCCAGGGTGACGGCCCCGGCAGGCAGGCTCAGCACCGCCAGAGAGGCCGCCAGTACGGCCGTGAAGCGGCGGGTGCCGCGCTGCATGACCGAGGTCCGGAAAGACTGCGGGCCGCGCGCGCGGCCAGGGGAGAGAGTGTCGTTCATCTGCGCTCATGTTGGGTTGCTCTCGTCCGCTGCGGACCCTCGCGGAAATCCGACTGATACGGCAGCCGCACGGGCGGGAAACGAGAATAGGCTTTGGATGATCGCGGAAACGACAGGAGCGACTAATTGTCCCTTGGTGCAGAATGCTTCATATCGCCTCGAAAAACTTCGAGGAATGGAATGAAGATCAAGATGCGCGCCGCACGGACGCGGCCCGGCGCGATTGCCAGGTCCGGTGCAGCGGCGTGATGCCGCTGTCTTTCGGGCGGATTCAGGAGGAGAACGAGGCGACTGCCAGGGCCGCGCGCAGCAGGGTCATCACTTCGTCCCAATCTCCTGCACGCTGCTGGCGGAACAGCCGGGCGGTGGGATACCAGGGCGAGTCATGGCGTTGCAGGAACCAGCGCCAGTCCGCGGCATACGGCAGCGCGATCCAGACCGGTAAGCCCAGTGCACCGGCCAGGTGGGCGGCGGCCGTATCGACGCTGATGACCAGATCCATGCAGGAGAGTGCCGCCGCCGTATCGGCGAAGTCACGGATGCCCTCCCCTACGGCATGCCATTGCGGCCCGGCCTGCTGCAGCCATTGCGCATCCTCGGGGCGCAGGTCGGGCTGGATCACGAACAAGGACACCCTCTCGCGCGCCTTCTCCAGCGCGGCAAAGCGGGCCAGCGCGATGGACCGGCGGGCATCATTGAGGTTGCCCGGATTGCCCGAGCAGACGATGCCCACGCGCACCTGTCCCGGCACACGCGGGGCCAGGCCGTCCAGATGCCGCTCCCACTGCGCTTTCAGGGCGATATGAACATTCAGGTAGGGTACCGGTGCCGGGATATTGTCCATCGTCGTATTGCACACCAGCGGCAGGCTCATCAGCGGCAGCTGGTAGTCCACCGGGGGCAGGGCGCTGCCGGAGGCGACCAGTTCAATGCGCGCGGCCAGGGGCAGCTGCTGCATCAGGGTGAACAAACTTTCCGGAATCTCCAACACCACCTCGGCCCCGGCCTCGACCATCTGCTGCACATAGCGGCTGAACTGGATGGTATCGCCCTGCCCCTGCTCGGCCCACAGCAGGATGCGCTTGCCGGCCAGCGAACTGCCGCCGTTCCAGGGCGGGATGGCGGCGTGGCGGTAAGGATCGGCGCCGCGCCCTTCCCAGCGCCATTCGTAGAGCGGCCAGGCTTCTTGCAGCCGACCCAGCACCAGCAGCGACAGCGCCAGGTTGACGTGGGCATCGGCGTCGGCGGCGTTCATGCGCAGGGCGCGACAAAAGCTGTCGATGGCTTCCTCGTGCTCGCGCAGGCGCGCCAGCGTGGTGCCACGGCTGACGTGGGCATCCACCAGATCGGGGTCGAGGATCAGGGCCTGGTCGTAGTAACGCAGGGCTTCCTGGTACTCCCCCGAGGCATGTTCGATCAACCCCGCATCCAGCCAGTATTGTGCCCGCTGATCGAAGCGCAGCAGTACCTGGCGCAGACATTGGCGGGCGGCTTCCCACTGGCGCAAGCGCTCGTGCAGGCGGGCCTTGCGGTGCCAGGTATCGGGCACATCGGGATTGCGCCGCAGCGCCTCTTCCAGCAAGGCCAGGGCCTGGACATCGTTCTTGCCGGAGGGCGACATGCCCAGCAAGGCGGCGGAAGCGGCAACGAAGAACTCGGGGCGTTCATGCCCGGCTTCGATCAGGTCGCGATAGAGCAGGAAGGCATCTTCATGACGTCCCTGCTCGTAGAAGGCACGGCCCAGGCGATAGCGCAGGGCAAGAGCCTGCTCGCTGTCGGGGTCCACCAGCGGCAGGGCCTGCTGCCAGGCCAGGGCGGCTTCCTCGAAGCGCCCCTGGGCGGCCACGACACTGCCCAGCAGTTGCAGCGCATCGGCGTGCCGGGGATGGCTCTCCAGCAGGGAGAACAGCAGGCGCTCGGCAGCGGGATAGTCGTCCTGGTGGAAATGGTCGAGGGCGAGGCGCAGGGTATCGGTGGCGTTCATGGCGGGCGGGATGAGACAGAGCCGCGTATTGTCTCATCCCTGCCCGGCCACCGGGTCAGTGCTTGAACACCAGCACCGGATCGGCGCGATAGAGGGCCGGATACATCTTCTGCAGATTGTTGATCTTGGGCAGATCGTTGTAGGCGATGTAGGGCTGGTCGGGATACAGGGTGGCGTAGTCCTGGTGGTAATCCTCGGCGCGATAGAAGCCTTGCAGCGGTGCCACCTGGGTCACGATGGGGGCGCTGAAGACCTTGGCGGCGTTGATCTGGGCAATGTAGGCCTGGGTTGCCTGGGCCTGATCGTTGCTGGAGGTGAAAATGGCCGAGCGGTATTGCGTACCATGATCCGGCCCCTGGCGATTGAGCTGGGTCGGGTCATGCGCCACGGAAAAATAGATCTGCAGGATCTGGCCGTAGGAAATCTTGCGCGGATCATAGGTCACCTGTACCGCTTCGGCATGACCGGTGGTCCCCGAACTGACCATGGGATAGGTGGCCGAATCCGCCTTGCCACCGGCATAGCCGGAGACCGCCTGCAAGACTCCCCGGGTATGCTGGAACACCCCCTGCACACCCCAGAAACAGCCACCGGCCAGCACCACGGTGGCGCTGCTAGCGGTGGACGGCAGCACGGCCTTGCCGCTGGGTGCGGGAACGGCCACGGCTGCTTCGGCGGCCAAGGTGGAAGCACAGGCCAGCGCCAGGCAAAGGCCGGCAGCTGAGGCCAGGACGGCAGGTTTGAACAGAGACATGGCAGGACTCCCAGAAGACGATCCGGAAAATCGGATCAAACGATCAGTTCAGATAAGGGAAACAGGAAGATTTCAGCGTCGCACGGGCTGTCCCGGCGCGCTCGATACCCGGTTCAGCCGCCACAGCAGGCGCAGTGCGAGCATCACCCCGACCAGCACCGCAAACAACAGCGGCTGAGCGATCAGGTTCTTGCCGGCCTTGTCCCACCAGTAATGCAGCACGCCCAGCGGCACGATCAGGTAGATCAGACGATGCAGGACCTGCCAGCGTTTGCCGCCCAGGCGCCGCACCATGCCGTTGGTACTGGTGATGGCCAGCGGGATGGACAGCAGCAGAGCCAGTACACCGACGGTGATGAAGGGGCGTTTGACGATGTCCTTCCAGATCTCGCCCAGGTCGAAGAAGTGATCGAACCAGACGAAGGTCGTGAAGTGCAGGCACAGATACAGAAACGCCATCAGCCCCAGCATGCGCCGCATGCGCACCAGCCAGTTCAAGCCGGTGATCTTGCGCAGGGGCGTGACGGCCAGGGTGATGCAGAACAGGTACAGGGTCCAGTCCCCGGTGCTGTGAGTGATGAATTCCAGCGGGTTGGCACCCAGCCCGCCGCTCAAGCCCAGCGCGACCAGCCGCCCCAGCGGGACGAAGGCCAGTGCCAGGAACAGCCACCACAGTAGCGTGACGGTGCGGGGCTTCAAGGTGCGCAAGGCGACGGGGGCAAGCTGCATGGACGGTCCCGGCCTCAGAAGAACTTGCGCAGGTCCATGCCGGTGTACAGGCTGGCCACGTCGTTGTATCCGTTGAACATCAGCGTCTTGCGCTTGGGTGCGAAGAAGCCGTCCTCACCGATGCGCCGCTCGGTGGCCTGCGACCAGCGCGGGTGGTCGACGTTGGGGTTGACGTTGGAATAGAAACCATATTCCTGCGGTGCGTAGAGGTTCCAGGCGGTCTTGGGCTCGTCCTTGACGAAACGGATCTTGACGATGGACTTGGCCGACTTGAAACCGTATTTCCAGGGCACGATGATGCGCACCGGTGCCCCGTTCTGATTGGGCAGCACTTCGCCGTACATGCCCAGGGTCAGCAGGGTCAACGGGTGATTGGCCTCGTCCATGCGCAAACCTTCACGATACGGCCAGTTCAGGATGGGCGTGGACAGGCCGGGCATCTGCTTCTTGTCGGCCAGGGTGACGAATTCGACGTACTTGGCATTGCCGGTCGGCTCGGCCTTCTTGATCAGGGCCGAGAGCGAATAGCCGATCCAGGGAATCACCATCGACCAGCCTTCCACGCAACGCATGCGATAGATGCGCTCTTCCAGCGGCGCCAGCTTGGTGAGGGCGTCCAGATCCAGCGTCATGGGCTTCTTGACCTCGCCTTCGATGTCGACGGTCCAGGGGCTGGTCTTGAGGGTGCCGGCATTCTTGGCCGGATCGGCCTTGTCGGTGCCGAATTCGTAGTAATTGTTGTAGCTGGTGGCGTCCTTGTAGGCGGTCTGCTTGTCCATGACCGCATAGGCGTTGTTGAGATGGGCCGGCAGTTTCCGGCCCTGCTGCGCCAACGCCTGCGGCAGCGCGCCCATGCCGCCGGCCAGTGCGGCACCGGCCGCCGCGCGCGCCATGAAGCTGCGGCGCGACAGGTAGAGATCACGCGGGGTGATCTCGGAGGCGGTCGGGATGTCAATCTGGTCGGGACGGATCTTGATCAGCATGGTGCACTCCGAAAAAAAAGAGATGAATGCAAAGCGGCGACAAGGTCTGGACCTTGCCGGGGAAAGTCATGGTAAAACCCCGGCGGTGACGCGCGGGTGTCGATTTGATGACAATTTTGTCATGAAGAAAAATCCCTCCATTGCTAGAATCGAGTGCATTTTCCAGCAATTCTCCCCGATCCCGGCCGCCTTTGCAGCGGCCTTTCCCCTGACTTTCACGGTTTCCCCACAGCATGGCCATCCTGGTAATCGAAGACGACCCCAAGACCGGTGACTATCTGCGCAAAGGCTTGCGAGAATCCGGCTATGCCGTCGACCTGGCCCGCACCGGCAGCGACGGCCTGCACATGGCGCTGGAGCAGGACTACGACCTGGTGGTGCTGGACGTGATGCTGCCGGGCCTGGATGGCTGGCAGGTCATGAGCGCGCTGCGCAGCAAGCGCGATCTGCCGGTGCTGTTCCTGACGGCCAAGGACCAGGTGGAAGACCGTATCCGCGGTCTGCAACTGGGCGCCGACGACTATCTGGTCAAGCCCTTTTCCTTCACCGAGCTGGTCCTGCGCATCCGCACCCTGCTGCGCCGCGGCGTCACGCGTGAAGCCGAGGTCTACGAGATCGCCGACCTGCAACTGGACCACGTGCGCCACAAGGTCACGCGCCAGGGTGTCAACATCGCGCTGACCAACAAGGAATTCATGCTGCTGCACCTGCTCATCAAGCGCCAGGGCGAAGCCCTGTCCCGCACCGTGATCGCCTCGCAGATCTGGGATATGAACTTTGACAGCGACACCAACGTGGTCGATGTCGCCATCAAGCGCCTGCGCGCCAAGATCGATGCCCCCTTCGAGAAGAAACTGATCCACACCGTGCGCAGCGTCGGCTACATGTTCTCGGAAACGCCGTGAGCGCCGCGCTTCTCCCCGTGCGCGGCTGGACCCTGACCGCCCGGGTCACTGCCCTGTTCGCCCTGATGACCGCACTGGTGGTGACCGGCCTGGGCGTCTACCTGGACCGCGCCGCCGGCGAGGCGCTCTCGCAGCGTGCCGACCAGGCGCTGATCGGGCGGGTGGAGCACTTCCGCAACCTGATGCACGATCTGTACAACGTCGAGCAGATGGAGCAGCGCCCCGCCCTTTTCGAAAGCATGATGGGCAACGAGCAGGATGTGCGCATCTTCCGTCGCCAGGGAGGCGCGCCCTTCATCCAGAGCAATCCCGACCATCTGGTGCCGCCGCCGATGACGCCGCTGCCGGTGGGCAGCCCGGTCAGCTCGGCCAGCCTGCAGACCAGCTATCGGACCGATGGCGTGCGAGTGCGCTGGGTATCGGCCCTGGCCGATGTCGGCCAGGGCGGCCAGGGCGGCAACCGCGTGGAGATCGTCGCGGCCTACGTCATGGTGCAGGAAAGCCGCATGATGCACAGCTACCGCTGGCGTATCGCCGGGGCCGCCGGGGCGGCGATCCTGCTGACCTCGCTGTTGGGATTCGTGCTGTTGCGGCGCGGACTGCAACCGCTGGAGGCCATGAGCCAGCGCGCCGCCCAGATCACGCCGGACCATCTGTCGACTCGCCTGGAGCAGCACGGCATGCCGGCCGAACTGCGGCGCGTGGCGCTGTCCTTCAATGCCATGCTGGATCGACTGGAGGCCGGCTATGACCACCTGGCACAGTTCTCCGGCGACCTGGCCCACGAGATCCGCACCCCCATCAACGTGCTGATGGGCCAGAGCCAGGTGGCGCTGGGTCAGCGCCGCAGCCTGGACGAATATGAACAGTTGCTCGAATCGAATGTGGAGGAATTGCAGCGGCTCGCGCGCATCGTCGAGAACATCCTGTTCCTGGCCCAGGCCGACCATGCCACGCTGGCAGTGGAGTGCAGCGCGCTGGACCTGCATGAAGAACTGGGCAAGGTGACCGATTACTTCGAGGGCATCGCC
This sequence comes from Herbaspirillum sp. C9C3, assembly GCF_013359625.1. NCBI lineage: Bacteria > Pseudomonadati > Pseudomonadota > Betaproteobacteria > Burkholderiales > Oxalobacteraceae > Herbaspirillum > Herbaspirillum sp. C9C3. The sequence continues at coordinate 2,843 of NZ_JABFMQ010000035.1, read as the reverse complement.
GACGAACGCGGCCTGCGTTTCGAACTGCAGGCGCAAGGCATCTGCCATGCCAATCGCGACATGTGGCGCCGTGCGGTCAACAACCTGGTCATCAACGCGGTGCGCTACGGCCAGGCCGACAGCGTCATCCGCATCCAGGCCGCAGCGGACGCCAGCGGCAGCCGCATCCTGGTGGACAACCGCTGCGAGGGGGTCACGCCCCAGGCGATGGCACGCATGTTCGACCGTTTCTATCGCGGCGACCGCTCGCGCAGCGCCTTCACCGAATCCAATGGCCTGGGACTGGCCATCGTCAAGGCTATCCTGGCCCTGCATCGTGGCACGGCGGCGGTGGAGTGTCCGCAGCCGGGCTGGATACGCTTCAGCCTGTTCTTCCCTGCGGCGGCAGCGCAGTCGGGGCCGCTTCCGGCGCCGCACTGACGGTCTTCTGCGCGGCCTGGGCCGCCAGTTCGGCCTCGCGGGCTTCGGCAGCACGGCGCGCCTTCTGCGCCGCCGACGCGCGGGTGAAGATGATCTTCAGGGCGGCCATCACCGGCACCGAGAGGAAGATGCCGGCCACTCCGCCCAGCTGGTCACCGGCCAAGAGGCCCAGAATCACCATCAGCGGGCTGACCTCCACGCCTTCGCTCATCAGATAGGGATTGAGCACGTAATCCTGAAACACCCGATAGGCGACGATGAAGCCGACCAGCCACAGCAGGTGGTCATAGCCACTGAAACCGGCCACCACCAGCGCCGCCGCACTGGCCGCCAGCGGGCCGGCAAAGGGAATGAACTCCAGCACCGCCGCCAGCCCCGCCAGCAGCATGGCGTAGGGGACGCCCATGAGGGAGAAGGCGATACTGTAGGCCACGAAGGTGGCAATGGCCAGCAAGAGCAGCGCCCGTACGTAGCGCGAGAGCAGCACGTCCAGATCCTTGATGATGCCATCCCACAGCTTGCGGTTGGAACGATTCATCCAGGACAGAATTTCATCACGCATGGCCGGTGCCTCCTTGATCAGCAGGAAGCTGATGACCGGCACCAGCACCAGGTAGATCAGGTTGCTGGCCGCGTGCATCACGCCCACGCCGAACTGCTTGGCCAAGGGCATGGCCTGGTCGGTGCCATTGGCGAGCTGGTCGCGAACGAAACCGAGGATGCGCGCGCGCAGCGGTTCGGCAAATCCGGGCAGCGGGATGTGCGAGACGGCATCGCTGGAGCGCAGCAGCGCCGGCAGCTGTTCGGACAGCCGCAAGGCCTCTTCCTGGATACGCACCCCGAAAATGCTCACGACCGCTGCCACCATACCGATGGCCAGCACGAACACCACTGCGATGGAAACCGCACGCGGCACCCGGGCCGGGCGTACCCGCTCGATCTGCTCCACCAGCGGATAGACCAGATAACTGAAGAAGACGGCAAACACCAGCACCAGCACGGTGGCCGAAATGGTATAGGTGACGTAGAGCAACAAGGCCACCAGGAAGACGGTCCAGACGATCCTGGCGACGCGAAAATCGAAACCCAGCATAAACATTCATCCTTGGAAAATCAGACGCGCCTCACCTGCATCACGGAGCACCCCGCCCCCCGCTACGGCTGAGCTGCGATTGCACATTATTTGATCCGCATCATGTTTCCTATCAGTCAAATCCTTCAGGCTGTGTAGGAAAGCGTGAAAATACCTTCATGCAGCGCGACAAGATGCTGAACTCAGGGCTGCGTCCTTGCGGAACCGGGAAGTCCGCAAGACGCGATGTCGTCACGAAGAGACATTCATACGTCTCCTCCGCCCTGTCAGCCGCCTGAGCCTGCCGCCGACCTGCGCCCGCGAATGCACACGGGGCGCGTGTCATTCTCATCAGTGATATCTGTTATCAGGAAATACACAAGAGCATGACATTGCGACGGGTCAAGCAATTGCTTTAAATTTCAGTAATTACTGAAATTTCGAAAGTTTTTAACATGGAAAAACAGGTACTCAGTCCTCTCATGCAGCGCTTCATCAGCCACTTCGGCGAGATGGGCAGCCGCTGGGGCATCAATCGTACGGTGGGCCAGATCTATGCCCTGCTGTATATCTGCGGCTGCCCGCTCAATGCCGACGAGATTGCCGAATACCTCAGTTTTTCGCGCTCCAACGTGAGCATGGGCCTGAAGGAACTGCAGTCCTGGCGGCTGGTGAAATTGCTGCACAAGCCGAATGATCGTCGTGAATATTTCGAACCGCCCGGCGACATCTGGGAAATCTTCAAGGTCTTGCTGGAGGAACGTCGCCGCCGCGAGATCGAACCGACCCTCTCGATGCTGCGCGATGCCCTGCTGGAAGCGCCCGGCAGCAAGGATGACAAGGAAGTACAGAAGCGCATGCGCCAGATGTATGAACTGATCGAGCTCTCCAGTTCCTGGTTCGACGATGTGCAGCGCCTCTCGCCGGAGACCCTGGTGTCTTTGATGAAGATGGGTTCCAAGGTCAAGAAACTGCTGGACGTGCGCGACAAGTTCCGCCTCGGCAGCAGCAACGACAAGGAGTAATTCAGATGCAGCTCACGCAATCCCGCAAACGATCGTGGCGCTGGCCACGCCTGACCCAGCTGCCGCTGGGGGTGGAGATCACCCTGCTGCTGGTGGTCAAGATCGCCCTCATCACGGTGCTGGCCAGGACCTTCTTCGCCCATCCCGAGGCCAAGCACATGCAGATGCCGGTGCAGCGGGTGGAGCAGCGCATGCTGTCCATCACCGTGCCGCCGGCAAGCACCGAACAAATTCAAGACCTGTCCGCCAAACAACAAACGGAGTAACACAACATGGTTCCCATCGATGAAGTCGTCTCGCTATCGCGGCTGCAGTTTGCCGTCACG